>JBGPYI010000029.1:0-13005 GCA_041493175.1 Gaiellaceae bacterium
AGCTCACGGCTGATCGACGCGACGATCGGGACGATCATGATCGTGAGAATCACGGCAGCGGTGAACAGGCCCTGGCCGGTTTGCTGGGGATCGCCGAAGAGCGGGATGAAGCCGAGCGTGCTGTGCAACCACGGCTCGACGTGGTGGGCGAGGAACGGCCCCAGCACGAGGATCCCCCACAGTCCGAGGACGACACTCGGGATCGCAGCAAGCAACTCGACAAGCGACCCGACGATGCCGCGCACCCCGCGCGGCGCCAGCTCGCTGAGATAGAGGCCGATCGCGATCGCGAGCGGCGTCGCCAGGACCAGCGCGACCAGGGAACTGACAGCGGTACCGTAGATGAAGGGGAGCGCACCGAAGACGTGCTTGACGGGGTCCCAGGTGCGTGCGGTGATGAAGCCGAGCCCGAAGCGGTCGAACGAGTCGCCCGACAGCTCGAGGATCTTCCAGGCGATCGCGCCGACGAGAAACAAGCAGGCGAGCGACGCGGCCATCGTGATGCTGTGCAGTGCGAGATCGCCGAGACGGCCGCGGAAACGGTGGCGGCGGGCCTGCAACGGGCTCGTCGGAACGGCGCTCACCAGCGCGCGAGCCTACTGACCCTTTCGGCTTCCGCGGCCGCCGTTCACCACCTTGTTACCAGCTCGAAACCACCGTTCTTCCCATGCCCGGAAAGAGGACAGGCACGCTCGTCGTGACGTGAACCAAACGAGAGGAGCAATCTTGACTCGCAGGACATTGGCCGTCCTCGCCGCAATCGGTGCGGCACTCGTCCTCACCACCGGAGCCGGAGCCAAAGCTTCTGCCGGATCCTTGACCGGCGCCGGCAGCTCGTTCGTCGCTCCGCTCGTGTCGGCCTGGATTCCGAAGGTCGACGCGGCGTACGGCGTCAAGGTGACGTACGGACCGATCGGCTCGGGTGGCGGCATCAACGCGATCACTAACCGCACCGTCGACTTCGGCGCGAGTGACGCGCCGCTCACTCCCGACCAGTTCGCCGCCTGTAAAGGCTGCGTCCAGATTCCATGGGCTCTGTCGGCGACGTCTCTCGCCTACCGCGGCGACGGGCTGCCCGATCACATCAAGCTCGACGGCAATGCCGTGGCCGGCATCTTCCTCGGGAAGATCAAGAAATGGAACGACCCGGTACTCAAGCAGCTGAACAAGGGGACGCCGTTGCCGGACCTGGCCGTCACCGTCATCCATCGGAGTGACAACAGCGGCACGACCTACAACCTCACCGAGTACCTCAGCAGCGTCAGCAAGCAATGGAAGAGCGGCATCGGCAAGGGTGTCGCGGTCAACTGGCCCGCGGGCGTCGGTGCACGTGGTAGCTCAGGCGTCGCCGCAACGCTCAGTCAGACGAACGGCGGCATCACCTACGTCGATGTCGCGTACTCCCTCAAGAACCACTTCAAGATCGCGGCGATCAAGAACCGCGCCGGTGTCTTCCAGCTGCCGGGCCTGCGCGCGATCGCGGCGGCGGGGGCGACGATCCTCCGCGTGGCGCCAGGGAACAGCGGCATCTCGATCGTCAACCCGGCGAAGCGTCAGCCTCTCGCCTACCCGATCTGCACGTTCACCTACGTCATCCTCCCCACGAACACGCCGAAGGCTAAAGAGCTGAAGCAGCTCGTGCGCTGGGCGGTGACGAAGGGTCAGGCCTTCGGGCCGAAGCTGCTCTTCTCGCCGCTGCCGAACGTGGTGCTGAAGGCGTCGATCAAAACGCTGAACTCGGTGCACTCATAGAAAACCTGCACCGCACAGTGAGGCCGTGACCCGGACCGCCGGTCGCCTCCACCTCGCCTCCGGCGGCGGTGACCACGTGCTTCACGATCGCAAGACCGAGGCCCGTGCCCCTCGAGGCTCGGGCCCGGTCGCTGCGGTAGAACCGCTCGAAGAGCCGCGGCAGCTCGTCCTCCTCCACTCCCCGGCCGTCGTCGGCGGCTTCGAGCACCCCGCCGCGAGCCGAAAGCGTCAGCGTGGAGCCCGGTCCGGCGTAGCGAATCGAGTTCTCGGCGAGGTTTTCCGCCACGATCTGCAGCATCCGCCGGCGGAGCGGCAGCTCGACGTCCGCCGGAGCTTCGATTCGAATCGTGACGTCTGCACGCTCGGCGCTGTCGGCGAGCCGGTCGCGGACCTCCTCCAATGCCGGCAGCGCCGGAGTCGAGCCGAGCGCGACCACCTCGCGGCCGCTCTCGAGCTCGGAGAGGAAGAGAACGTCGTCCACCAGCTCGCTCATCTCCTCGACCTGCTCACGGGCCTGGTCAAGGAGTGCGTCACGGTCGGCATCCGGGAGCGAGGCCGACTCGAGCAACGCCAGGAGCCGCGCCAGCGGCGTGCGCAGCTCGTGGGACACTGCGGCGGTGAAGCCGACCCGCAGCTCCTCGTAGGCCCGTGCCTCCTCCATCAGACACGAGTATGGCCAAGGTCCTGATCGTCGAGGACGACTCCG
Organism: Gaiellaceae bacterium; assembly: GCA_041493175.1. GTDB lineage: Bacteria > Actinomycetota > Thermoleophilia > Gaiellales > Gaiellaceae > 3-1-20CM-4-69-9. Next base: position 2,459 of record JBGPYI010000029.1, read on the forward strand.
TCATCGCCGACGGAATGGCGAAGCACCTCGCAGCGGCGGGGTTCGACCCGGTCGTCGTCGGCAAAGGCGACCAGGGGCTCGCTCGCCTGCGCTTCGAGCGCCCGGACGTCTGTGTGCTCGACCTGATGCTTCCCGGCCGCGACGGCTGGAGCATCATCGAGAGCGCGCGGGCGGAGGGCATTCCGACGCCGATCGTCGTCGTCAGCGCGCGGGGCACCGAGCACGACCGCGTGCATGCCCTCGAGATCGGAGCGGACGATTACCTCGTCAAGCCGTTCTCGATGAACGAGCTCGTCGCCCGTGTGCGCGCAGCGTCCCGGCGCGCGCTTCGGCGCGACGACGCCCCGCGAGGCGAGGCGATCGAGATCGAGGAGCTGCTCATCGACCCGCGAGAGGTGCAGGCCTTCGTCGACGGCGAGAGCGCGGGCTTGACTCCAACCGAGTTCCGCCTGCTCTACCAGCTCGCGCTCGAGCGCGGCCGTGTCGTCACGCGCGACGAGCTGCTGCAGAAGATCTGGGGGCGTCGCGAGAGCCACCGCGACCGGACCGTAGACGTCTTCGTTCGCCGCCTGCGGGAGAAGATCGACCGCCCCGCGCCGCGGCACACGTTCATCCAGACCCGCTACGGCGTCGGCTACCGCCTCGAGCCGGTTACGAAGGAGTGAGCGAGGCCACCGCGCGCCGCCCACCCTCCTCGTAGACCACGTCCACTGTCTCGTGCTTGCGGTAGCTACCGGCGATGCCGAGGAACATCGAGAGCCAGCGGATCGGGCCCAGACGGCCCTCCTGGGCCAGCTCCCGCTGGAACACGAGCTCATCGCCGAGCCGGTCGAAGTCGTGCCCCGGCTCCTGCAGGACCCCGTTCACGTACACCTGGTAACGATCTCCGATCCCAGGTGGCAGCTGGACGCGCGAGTGTCCCTCCACGTTTCATAGGATGCCACCCCCGGTGAGGCGCAAGACCCTTGTCCTCCTGCTTGCTCTCAGCGCCGCGCTGGCGCTGACGGCCGTCGCCTACGCAGGCAACGGCGGCTTTGCCCCGCCCACGCCGCATTCGCCGAACGCGAAGCGGATCGAGCAGTCCTACCTCTGGATCTCGATCTTCGCCCTTGCGATCTTCGTCGTCGTCGAGAGCGCGCTCCTCTGGTTCATCTACAAGTACCGCTCACGGGGGCGGCCTCCGACCGTGGAGGGCCCCCAAATCCACGGCGCGACGCGTCTCGAGCTGATCTGGACGGCGATCCCGGTGCTGATCCTGGTTGCGATCGCGTCTTTCGTCCTCTACAAGCTGCCGGGCATCAAGGACGTTCCGAGCGCCAAGGCGGAGGGCGGGCAAATCACGATCCGAGTAGATGCACACCAGTTCTACTGGCAATACTCATATCCGAACGGCGCCGTTTCGATCGACGAGCTGCACGCTCCGGTCGACCGCGTGGTGCGCCTCGACATCGTCTCTCACGACGTCGACCACAGCTGGTGGGTGCCGGAGCTGGGCGGAAAGTTCGACGCGATCCCCGGCCGGACGAACCGCACGTGGTTCAAGGCGGACCGAATCGGCGTCTATCGGGGCAGGTGCGGCGAGTTCTGCGGTGTCTTTCACGCGGCGATGGACTCACGGGCAAAGATCGAATCACAAGCAGACTACGACTCCTGGGTCTCGGGGCAGGCCAACGCGGAGCTCGGCCGGGGCGAATGGGTGGGCGCCTGCGCAAAGTGTCACGGCCTCGCGGGACGTGGCGGCTACGGCCCGGCGATCTTGAACAACAGCCTGCTCACGCAGCAGCAGAGCCTGCGCACATTGCTCCTCAAGGGTCAGAACCGGATCAAGCCGGTCTCGGCCTACATGCCGCCGGTCTCACGCGGCTGGACTGACGCCCAGTTCACCGCCCTCTTCGAGTACCTGAAGCAGAACGTCTACAAGGCGCCGAGCAGTGGCGGCTAGAGCCGAGCCGTATCCGATCGAGCCGTACCGGCACGACTGGCGTCGTGGCCGCGTCACGAGCTGGATCACGACGGTCGACCACAAGCGGATCGGGATCCTCTACGTCGTCACGTCGCTCGTCTTCTTCGCCGCGGCAGGGCTGCTCGCACTCCTGATGCGCGCACAGCTCGCTACGCCGAACGAGCACTTCATCACGAAGAACGCGTACAACGAGCTCTTCACCATTCACGGCACTGCGATGATCTTCCTCTTCATCGTTCCATTCTGGGCCGGTCTCGCAAACTTCCTCGTCCCATTGATGATCGGCGCGCGCGACATGGCTTTCCCGCGCCTGAACGCGTTCTCGTACTGGTGTTACCTCTTCGGCGGCCTCGTCCTGTTCCTGAGCTTCTTCGCGTCCGGCGGCGCATCGAAATCGGGCTGGTACGGCTACCCGCCGCTGTCGGAGAAGCTCTATTCACCCGGAACGGGCCAGGACCTCTGGATCCTCTCTCTGCACCTCGTCGCGATCTCGTCGCTCGTCGGCGCGATCAACTTCATCGCGACGATTCACAACATGCGTGCGGCCGGCATGAGCTGGATGCGCATTCCGCTGTTTGTCTGGGCGATCGAGGTCTACTCGGCGCTTCTCGTGATCGTGCTGCCCGTGATCGGCATCGGCCTGACCTTGCTCCTGCTCGACCGCCAGGTCGGAACGCACTTTTTCCTGCCGGATCAGGGCGGCAATGCGGTGCTTTACCAGCACCTGTTCTGGTTCTTCGGACACCCCGAGGTCTACATCATCATCCTGCCCGCAATGGGCGTGATTTCCGAGGTCATTCCCGTCTTCTCGCGCAAGCCGATCTTCGGCTACAAGGCAATCGCCTTCTCGACAGTCGCGATCGGCTTCTACTCGATGCTCGTGTGGGCGCACCACATGTTCAGCGTTGGGCTCCCGACCTTCCTGAACGTGTTCTTCATGCTCTCGTCCATGGTCATCGCCGTGCCGACCGGCGTGAAGATCTTCAACTGGATCGCGACGACGTGGCGCGGAAATCTCATCTTCGACACGGCGATGATGTGGGCGCTCGGGTTCATCGCGGTCTTCACGATGGGCGGGCTCTCGGGCATCTTCCTCGCCGCGTTTCCCGTGGACTGGCAGGTGACCGACACGTACTACGTCGTCGCGCACATGCACTACGTGCTCTTCGGCGGCGCCGTCTTCGGCGCGTTCGCGGCCCTCTTCTACTGGTGGCCGAAGATCTTCGGGAGGTTGCTGGACGAGCGGCTCGGGAAAGCGCAGTTCTGGCTGACCTTCATCGGCTTCAACCTGACGTTCTTCCCGCAGCACATGCTCGGCCTGCTCGGTATGCCGCGTCGCAACTTCACCTACCACGAACACGGACTCTGGCTCGTCTACAACCTCATCTCGTCGATCGGCTCCGGAATCATGGCGATCGGGATGGTGCTGTTCCTCGTGAACGTCGTGAAGACGAGCCGTACCGGCCGTCGCGCGCCGAACGACCCATGGCTCGGAAACACGCTCGAGTGGTACGCGACATCGCCGCCACCCCCGCACAACTTCGACCACCTGCCGTACATCAACAGTGCACGCCCGCTGCGGGACCTCCGGCGGCGGCTCGCGGAGCAAACGGATGTCTAGACCGGGACCATGGCTGCGACTGACGGCGCTCTTCGCCGCGCTTTCGACCCTGCTCGCCGTGGTCAGCGGCGCGGCGTCGCTGGGCGCGGCGCATCGTGTGCTCGCAGCACTCGCCCTGCCACCGCTCATTGCACTGGTGGTCGCCGCGGTGCTTATGCACCGGCATCTGCTCGTGCCTTCGGTCAGCGCGCTTGTCCTCTTCGCCATCGCCGCGCTGGCCACCGCGCCTGTCCTGCACCTCGCCCTTTCCGCGGTCGCCTTCGCCGCCTCGCTCGTGCTGGCGGCCGCCACCTATCGCGGCGAGCCCGCGCCGCGCCGGACGTCTTGGCGCGACTACGTGACGCTGACGAAGCCTCGCATCATGTCGCTGCTGCTCATCACCGGCCTCTGTGCGATGTTCGTCGGCGCGCAGGGCGCTCCGCGAGCGTCGCTCGTGCTCGTGACCATGACCGGTCTTGCACTCGCCTGCGGCGGCGCCTCCGCGCTCAACCACGTCCTTGATCGCGACATCGACAAGCTGATGGGGGAGCGCACCCGAGCGCGCCCGCTGGCCGCAGAGCGCATGCCCGCCTCTCGTGCCCTCGAGTTCGGCCTGACGCTTTCAGCGTTCAGCTTCGTGCTGCTGGCGTCACTCGTGAACGTCCTCGCCGCCGTGCTCGCGCTCGTCGGAAACCTCTTCTACGTGCTCGTGTACACGCGCTGGCTCAAGCGCACGACGCCGCAGAACATCGTTATCGGCGGCGCGGCCGGAGCGGTCCCGCCGCTAGTCGGCTGGGCGGCGGCGACGGGCAACCTCACATTGCCTGCGCTGTGGCTGTTCCTGATCGTGTTCTTCTGGACGCCGCCCCACTTCTGGGCGCTCGCGCTGCTGATCCGGCGCGACTACGAAGCGGCGCGCATTCCGATGCTCCCCGTGGTGCGCGGCGTACGCGAGACGACTCGGCAGATCTTGCTGTACTCGCTGGTTCTGATCGCGGTGACGGTCGTGCCGTTCGTGTGGGGGACGCTCGGCCTCGTCTATCTCGGTGCTGCTCTGGCTCTCGGCGCCACGTTCCTGCTCCTGGCCGTCAGACTGCGGCGCGAGGCGACTCCGCGGCAGGCGTCCGTCCTGTTCCATTTCTCGCTTCTGTACCTGGCGTTGCTGTTCGCGGCGATGGCGGTGGACCCGCTCCTCTAGATGGCCGAGCAGATCACACCCGTAGAGCCGACCTCCGAGGTGGCACGGAAGAACGTCACCCTCGCGGTGGCGCTGCTCGGGCTCGCGATCCTGATCGCCGTCGGGGCGATCATCGTGGCGCTTGTGTACCTCCACTACGACTGAGCTGCGGCTAAAGGAATCCCGGGCCGGAGCCGATCTGGCCCTTGATGACGCGTTCGTCTCGGTTCCTCCTGCCCTTTGCTCTAGTCGCCCTGGCGGCCTCGCTGGCCGTCGGCGTGCCGCGGGCGGCGGCGATCGACCCCTTCCCCACCACCGGGGTCGTAACGCTCTCCAGCGATCACTTCAGGATTCACTACAGCCGCGACGTCGCGCCCTGTCCCACCGCGTACATCACGCAGGAGCACGCCGGCGAGATCCTGGGGATGGCAGAGCGCGCTTACGCCCTCTACAGCAGTTGGGGATACACCGCGCCTGTTGCCCTGGTCGATATCTCCGTCGATGATTTTTCGATCTCTTGCATCCCCCACGGCTCCATTCCGGGTGGTACGCCGCCGCCCCTGAACCGCTGGAACGCCATCCTTGAGCCGGTCGCACCCGGAGCCGATGAGGTTCATCTCAGCTTTGCGAGCGGTCTCGAACATCACGTGGTCGCGCACGAGGTCTTCCATCTGTTCGAGGACGCCGTCGCGCCCGGGGCCGACCAGTGGCTTCAGGAAGGGCTGGCCGAATGGGCCTCCGTACGGGCGAATGCGGCGGCCGGCGGTCTCGAGCAGAACCCGGACCGGACCATGGACTGCGTCGGCTCCGAATGCGGCGACACCGAGTTTGATCGCAACGGTTATCCCGGCTGGATGCTCTTCGAGTACCTGGCAGAGCGCTTCGGCGACGCCAAGGTCAAGTCGGTGCTCGACGCGGCTGCCGCGAACCCGGGCTGGACCGGGACGCAGGCCCTGTCGAGCGTCGTCCAGCCGCTCGGCCCCACGCTCGGCAAGTTCTTCGAGGACTACACGACGGCGCGCATGACCGGCAACTTCACCTCTGCCGTCCTCGCCGGAGTGCTTCCGCAGACGCAGGGCTCCATCGTGGTCGGCTCGTCGAGCGGCGCCATCTCCCCCGTGACGCTCGCCGTCAACCATCTTGCGGTCCGTTTCGTCGACCTCGCGCACGGGCTAGATACCGATACAGGCCCGTGCTACTCGGCCTCGCTCGCCCTCAAGGTCGCGCTTCCGGCCGGCGTCGCGTCGACGCCCTACTACTACGCGAACGCGAAGGGCGCAGTGGCCCAGGCCTTCTCCGTCTCTGGCACCACGGCCTCGCTGACGCTTCCGTGGAACACCTGCGGCACCAGCCCGCACGCATACGTCTCGCTGCCGAACGAGACGAACGACGTGAGCCCGCCCGCCCTGGACGGTCGCGAGTTCACGGTCTCGGGCACGGTCACGGTCGACAAGTCCAAGCCGGCGTCGGCGAGCGAGGCGCCTGCGGGCGTCAAGGTCATCGGCCCCGTCATCCAGGCGCCGACAACCGACCCCGCACCCGATCTCACGCTGCACGCGCCCGAGCTCATCCGTGTCTCCGCGAAGACGAGGCTCCTCCGCTTCATCGTCTTCTCGAGCGGCGACGGAACGCTGAAGGCGACACTCGGCTCGACCTGGCTCGGCTCGGCCGGCCTGCACGCCGGCAACAACGACGTCCGGTTCGTCCTGCCGACGCAGCTGCTCAAGAGCCTCCGCAAGACGACGACCCCGGCCAACGTCCTCATGCTCACGAGCTACTCACCCGGCGGCACGCAGGGCGCGAGCGTCACGCGCCGCGTCGCGATGCAGGCGGTCAAGAAGACGACGAAGCCGAAGCGCCGCGGTTAGTCAGTAAGGTCGGCCGGTGGCGGCCGACGGGATCTTCCTCGCAACCCCTGAGGAGCCCGCCGCAGGCATCCGACTGGCGGTCAAGGACCTGCTCGACACCGCAGGACTGAGGACCACGTACGGCTCGGCCGTGTTCGCCGAATATGTCCCGGCGACGAGTGCGGAATCCGTGCGCCTCGCAGAGGCCGGCGGGTATGCGAACGTCGGCAAGACGAATCTTCACGAGTTCGCGTACGGCACCACGTCGGAGAACCCGCACTTCGGCACGGTCCCGAATCCGCTCGCACCGGGGCGCATCGCCGGGGGTTCTTCGGGCGGCTCGGCGGCCGCCCTTGCCGCGTCCCTTGCCGACGCAGCCCTCGGAACCGACTCCGGCGGGTCGATCCGCATCCCCGCCGCGTGCTGCGGCGTCGTGGGCTTCAAGCCGACGTACGAGCTCGTCTCCACTGTGGGCTGTTTCCCGCTCGCGCCGAGCTTCGACCACGTCGGGCCGATGGCGCGAACGGTGGAGGAGTGTGTCGCGCTGCTCGAGGCGATCGCGCCGGGGTTCGCGCCCACAGAAGAATTGGCCTCGCTCGAAGAGATCGTGGTGGGGAGGGCGTGGGCCGACGAGGCCGACCCGCTCGTCGCGCAGCGTGTTCACGAGGCAGCCGGCCACTTTCCACGCAGCCGCTCCCTCGAATGGCCGAGGCCTGAGATCGGCGCCCTCTTCATGCATGAGGTCGCCAACGTGCACCGCGAGCTCTATGCGGAGAACGGTGAGCTCTACGGCGAGGAGCTCGCGGTGAAGATCGACCGCTGCCTCGCGGTGTCGGATGCAGAAGCCAACCGGGCCGAGCAGGCGCGAGCGGAGTACGGCGAACGCTGCCTGGAGCTATTCGACGGGCTCGACCTGCTGCTCACGCCGACGTTGCAGTGCGTCGCGCCGCCTACGGGCATCGGTGACCTGGCCCTGCGGGAGCGGTTGATCGCCAACACGCTTCCGTTCAACACGCTCGGCTGGCCCGCCCTCGCCCTGCCGTGCGGGGCCGCAGAGAACGGCCTCCCGGCGTCGGTGCAGCTGGTGGGAAGACCCGGTGCCGACGGGCTCGTTCTGGCGGCCGGCAGCCGGCTGGCATCCCTCATTCGAGGGACAGCCGAACGGGGGAGGCTGCCGACAACCACATAGAACGATGCTGCGTGCTCCTCTACTTGCCGCCGTCTGTCTCGGCTTGCTCACACTCGCTCCTGCCGCGGAGGCGGCGAAGCCTGTCCGAGGTGCCGCTCCGGCGAATCTGCATGGTTTTCTGCTGCGTTCCGACGAGCCCGTCGACAACTCCTTCCCGCGCACGCCATCGTTCGCATGGAATCCCGTGCCCGGCGCCATCCGCTACCAGTTCCAGCTCGCGACGAGCTCGAGCTTCCGGGAAAGCGGGATCGTCTACTCGACGAGCGGACTGAGCACTCCAGTCGCCGCGCCCACCGTGATGCTGCCGTGGATCACGGGCAACCCGCACGCGCTGTTCGCGCGCGTACGCGGGATCACGGCGTCCGCGACGACGCCGTGGAGCAACGCGTTCGGCTTCGACATGGAGCCCGGCCCGGCACCGAAGCCGTTGCCGAGCGAGCCGGGACTGCTGCGCTGGGCGCCGATCGAGGGCGCCGACGGCTATCAGGTCTGGTTCGTCGACATCAACAACCCGACGCCGAAGATGGAAACCGTCTTCACCAACGTCCTGGACGAGCGCGAGTTCTACACCTTTCACCGCACGTCGAGCTGGACCAGCACGGTGCGCTGGCGGATCCGCGCGCTGCGCACTGACCGCACCGACGACAACAAGCAGAGCCGTCAGAACGGCCTGCCTGCCGTCGGCTACGGACCCTGGAGCCCGGTCTACAGCTCCACGAATCCGGCGTACGTGGGTGGGCCGATCAAGCTCGGGCACACCGTCTCCGACGTCGTCTCGACCGGCGACGCCTCCTCTCCCGCGCACCGCCTCATGCCCGCGTTCACTTTCAGCGGCGACCAGGCCATCGACGGCACGAGTGCGGAGCTCTTCCGCGTGTACGTCTTCACCGACCGGCAATGCCTCAACCGCGTGTTCGCGAGCGCGGTCATCGGCGGTCCCGCATACGCGCCGCGCCCGTTCGGGCCGCTCGCGCTGCCTGCCGTCCCCACTGCACTTCCGCTCGCACGCGCCTCGTACCTCAGCGACGGCTCCGAGCCCGCCAGCTACAGCTTCGACGGTTTGAAGGTGCAGCCGACCGAGCTGACGGCGCCTGCAACGCCCACCACGTCGGTTCCCGCAGACTCGGATTCCAACCCGGGCTCGAACACCGCTCCCGCGCCGGGCCCAACGCAGATTCAGGTCGGCAGCGGCATCCTCGGCGCTCCGGTCGATCTGTGGGACACGGACTGGCCGAGCAGCGGCTACTACTGGACCGTCATTCCCGTCGCCGCCGTCTCACCGGGCGCGCTGACCACCAGCACGGCGTCCGCCGCCGCCATCGGCGGCTCCGGTGTCAGCGTCGTGAGCGCCGTCGGTTTCTCGAGCGGCGACACCGTCCTGCTCGGGGGCAAGGCGAACCAGGAGACCGTCACTGTCGTCACCGTCAGCGGCACGTCGCTTTCGCTCGCGGCGCCGCTGAAGTTGGCGCACGGCGTCGGCGAGCCGATCGTCCGCACCGGGGGCAATCTCCAGTACCAGGATCTCGAGCTGCCGCAGGACGTCTGCGCTGCCCCGTACAACCGCGTCTCCCGCTTTGGCAAGAACAGCGAGCCTTCCCTCACCGCCGCGGGCGAGCTCTTCGCCTCGGGTCTGTCGACGAAGGGCGCGCTAACGGCCGGACGCTCGAACCCGGCGTTCTACGGCTCCCCGCTCGTCGCCTGGACGCCCGCGCTCGGCGCGTCTGTCTACGAGGTGCAGTGGAGCAAGAAGCGCTATCCGTTCAAGCCCGTGCCGAATCCGCAGAACCAGAACGCGCTCGGCACCCTCACGCTCGGAACCTCGACCGTCCTACCGTTGAAGCCGGGCACCTGGTACTACCGCGTGCGCGGGTTCAACTTCGCCCTCCCGAGCGGTGCACAACAGATGTCCTGGTCGGACCCCGCCAAGATCGTCGTCGCCAAGCCGAAGTTCGTCGTCATCGGCGGCGGCAAGTAACGCTGCTCCAAGCGAAAGCTTCGCTTTCGCTTGGCTTTAGGTACGGCGCTTCGCGCTGAACGTGCGCGGGCCGAGCCCGCGCACTCCTCCTGGTGTGTGGGCTTGGTGATTGTCCCCAACCGTCCGGGCACGGGCGCTGAAGCGTCCGCGCCCGCATCAGTCCGCCTCCGGCTTTTGGCGCCGTTGCATGCAGATGGTTATTGAATGATCTTCAGCAACCTGCGACCGAGTCGCTCCACGGGTTTTGGCAAGAGCTTTCGCTGCTTCTTCACTACGGACGAGCCGAGCCAGAACGCCGTCTTGACGCCGAGGACGTAGCGGTTGCGGGCGCGGTCGGCGAGCGTGTTCTGCTCCACCTTGCGGGCGACGGTCGTGGAGCCGACGACAAACCTGGCGTCCTTGAAGCGGCGCGACCGGTAGATCGCCTGTCCCACGACCTTGCGCGGCCCGGAGGTCCAGGTCGTGTCGTGAAAGGCGACCCAGCCTCCCTCGACCACCTTGGGCACCCACTTCTCGAAGTCCTCGAGCACGAGGTCGTACTCGTGCGAGCCGTCGACGAAGAGCAGCTCAACCGGTTCGTTGAAGTCATCCGCCGCGGGCTGTGAGAGCGACGCGATCGGCCTGACGAGATCCGTGATCCCCGCGCGGTCGACGTTCGCCTTGAAGTCGCCGAAGCGATAGTCGGCATGCGGGTCGATCGCATAGATGGGAACAGAGGCTCCCGCCAGCGAGCCGCGCCCGAGACAGATGGTCGACTTGCCCTTCCAGGAGCCGATCTCGACGATCACGCCCTTTC
>JBGPYI010000109.1:0-7275 GCA_041493175.1 Gaiellaceae bacterium
ATGCCGAGGTTTACACGATGAACGCGAACGGTTCGAACCCGCGGGCTGACACGCGCCAGCGCGCGGAAGACCGGCGCGGCTGCGAACATGAGCTCGTGGGGGGTCCGCGGCAGAGCGGGGAGCCTCGCGTGGCGGAGCGCTCGGGTCGCCCGAGGTTGATGCGCGACGCGGGACGCGGGCTGCTGCTGCTCGTCACGGCCGTCTCGCTCTACCTGCTGCTTCCGAGCCTCATCTCCGTCTTCTCCTCCTGGCGGTCGCTCGCGCACCTCAACTGGTACTGGGCAGGGCTCGCGCTGCTCGCCGAGATCGCGAGCTTCGTCTCGCTCTGGAAGCTCGACCGGGTCGCGCTGCGGACCACGAACTGGTTCGCGGTCGCGTGCACGCAGCTGAGTGGGAACGCGTTCGGCCGGATCGTGCCCGGCGGAGGCGCCACGGCGAGCGCGTTCGCGGTCGGGATGCTGGGCCGAGCCGGCATCGACGTCGGACGGGCGGCGGCGGCGCTCGCGGCGTCGACCGCGCTCCAGATCGCCACGACGCTCGCGTTGCCGCTGCTCGCACTGCCCGCGATTATCGGTGGGTCTCCCGTCAACCGGAGCCTGGTCACTTCCGCCTACCTCGGCATAGCCGTGCTGCTGTTGCTGCTCGCGGCGGGAGGCCTCGCCTTCGCAGCCGACCGGCCGCTCGCGCTCCTGGGCCGCGGGATCCAGTGGGCCGTGAACCGGACCGTGCGCCGCCGCTGGAAGGTCGCCGGGCTGCCGCAGAGGCTGCTCGCCGAGCGGGACTTCATCCGCACGACCATCGGCGAGCGCTGGGCGGCCGCGGTCTTCTCTGCGGCGGGGAACATCGGCTTCGACTACGTCGCGCTGCTCTGCGCGCTCCGGGCGATCGGCGCACAGCCGCGACCCTCGCTCGTCCTGCTCGCCTACACCGCGGCGGCGCTCCTCGCCCTGATCCCGCTCACGCCGGGCGGGCTCGGCTTCGTCGAGGCAGGGCTCATCGGCACGCTCACCCTCGCCGGCGTCAACCCGGGCGACGCCCTCGCCGCGACACTCGTCTACCGGCTCGTCTCCTTTTGGTTCCCGATCCCGGTCGGTGGCGGCGCCTACGCCCTCTTCCGACGCCGCTACCCGTAATGGCGAACCGAGGTCAGTAGTGCGGAACTCGACTCGATTCGTGGCGTTGGGGGCTTTCTAGCTGACCGAGCGCCGGTAGATTCGCACGGCGAGCGGCGCGAACACGATCAGGATTCCCGCGGCCCAGGCGAGCGCGAGCAGCACGTCTCCGGTGACCGTCTGGCCGGCCGGCAGGGCGCCTTGGCCCACGATCAGGCCCCGGAGCGCGTTCGCCGTGACGGTGATCGGTTGGTTGTTCGCGAACCCTTGCAGCCACGAGGGGAAGCTCTGCGTCGGCACGAACACCGAGCTCGCGAAGACGAGCGGGAAGACGGGCAGGAAGACGGCCGACTGGGTCGCTTCCGGGTTCTTGACGAGCAGGCCGAGCGTCGCCATCACCCAGGAGAGGGCGTAGGCGAACGCCAGCGCGACCAACACCCCTGCGAGGAGCCGGGCGAAGCTCGTCTGGTAGCGGAACCCGATCAGGAAGCCGACGGCCAGCATCAGGCCGATCACGAAGGCGTTGCGGATCAGGTCGGAGAGGGTGCGCCCGGCCAGCACGGCCGAGCGGGCCATGGGCAGCGAGCGGAAGCGGTCGATGACGCCCTTCGACAGGTCCTCGGTGAGGCCGAGGGCTGTCTGCCCGGAGCCGAATGTCGCAACCTGAATCAGCAGGCCGGGGACCAGGTAATTGATGTACTTGCCGCCCGCGGCGGGCGGGATCGACCGGCCGATCGAGCCGCCGAAGACGTAGTTGAAGAGCAGCAGGAACATCACCGGCTGCACCGTGGCGAAGAGCAGCAGCTGCGGCAGGCGGATGTTCCGCAGCAGGTTGCGCCGGGTGATCACGATCGTGTCCTTCACGGCGTGGGCGAACGACACCCTGGCCCGCGCCGGCGGGGCCGACGGGCTTCCTGCGCTCATCCTCTCGTCCTCCTGCGCTGGCGGCGCTGCCGCCGTCCGTGCGCGGCGGGCGTCTCGTCCGCCGCGGGGGTGGCGGCGCGGCCCGTGAGCGAGAGGAAGACGTCGTCGAGCGTCGGCTTGTGCAGCGCGATGTCGTCCGGGGTGATCCCCGCCGCGTCGAGCCGGCGTACCGCCTCCATGAGAGTGCGTGAGCCGTCCGGCGCGGGGATCGTGATCCGCTCGTGCCACTCGTCGAAGATCGGCTCGTCGCCCTTCACGCCTCTGAGGGCCTCCACGGCCGCAGCCCGCCGGTCGGCGGACACCGACAGCGCGACCACCGAGCCGCCGAGTCTGTCCTTGAGCTCGTCGGCCGTGCCTTCGGAGATCAGCCGTCCCTGGTCGATCACGGCGATGCGGTCGGCGAGGGTGTCGGCCTCGTCAAGGTACTGCGTCGTCAGCAGGACGGTCGTGCCGCCCCGGACGAGATCCTTGATCACCTGCCAGAGATCGATCCGGCTGCGAGGGTCGATGCCGGACGTCGGCTCGTCCAGGAACAGCACCTGAGGTCGGCCCACCAGCGACGCCGCCATGTCGAGCCGGCGGCGCATCCCGCCCGAGTACGTGCGCACCGTCCGGTCGGCCGCCTCGGTCAGGTGGATGCGCTCGAGCACATCGGCCGCCCGCGTCCTCGCCTCAGCGGCAGAGAGGTTGTAGAGCCGACCGACCATCTCGACGTTCTCGCGCCCGGTGAGGTACTCGTCGACGGCCGCAAACTGTCCGGCGAGACCGATGCGGGTGCGAGCAGTGGTGGGATCCGCAACCACGTCGACGCCCGCCACCACCGCGCGGCCGGAGTCAGGCCGCAGGAGCGTGGTCAGCACCCGGATCAACGTCGTCTTACCCGCACCATTGGGGCCCAGGAGTCCGTAGATGATGCCAGGCGCCACCTCGAGGCTGACCGAATCGAGCGCCTGCACCTCACCGAAGCTCTTGGACACACTCTCGACCCGAACGATCGGGTGGGCGGCGTCCGCCATCGCGGCTCAGGCTAACAGTCCCCTCATCCCGCTTCAGCCGGCCGTGCGTCGCCATTTCGGGGACCTCGGAGCGGCGAGCCGGGGGTCGGTTCGAGCTGTGCTCGAGGTTCGTATGTCGAACCTACGGCTCTCTCGAATGGAGCTAGCCGGGCTCGAACCGGCGACCTCCTGGGTGCGATCCAGGCGCTCTCCCAACTGAGCTATAGCCCCGAGGGCTGCCTAGTGTAGCCGCGGCGCTACCGCGAACTCATGCTGCGCCCCGGCCGGCCTTGCACGCCTTCTCGCGCGGTGGGCGGCCTGGGCGACACGCCCGCACAGATGCCGAACCGCTCCCAGCCGTCGTCCCGGATTGCCTCGAGCAGTGACATTGCCGTCGCCGTCGCGACGGAGTCGGCGACTCGTCCGACCCATCTGATGCCCCACTCCTGTCCGATTCGCTCGAACCGAGGCTTCGCGCACTTCTACGCGCTCTCGGCGGCACTGTTCGGGCGCGACGGCTGACGCCGCACCGCGGCAACCGTCGCGCGCACCGCTTCCTCGGGAGACCCGTCTTCGTAGGCTGCGGAACCGAGCAACACCATCAGCCCAGACTCGGTACCTGCTGTGCGGACCTGCGCTGCCGCATTCCTCGGCCCCACTCCCCCGCCGAGGACGGCGACGGCACGGGCAACTCCCAGGGCGCGGTGACAGCCGTCGATCTGTGCGTGAACGTCCTCAGCCGTGTCGTAGACACTCCCCGTGAACGATCCGACCTGGACGAAGTCGGCCCCGCACAAGCGCGTCAACTCCGCGATCACACTTGGAGCGACGCCCAGCGCCGGCCCACGCACCCAGAGCGCGGCGCCGACTCGGTGGGCAAAGATCGGCACGCCGAGTTCCGCCTCGCGCAACGCCCGGACGGCGTCCAACCCCTGCGCGAGTGCGTTCACCATCACCGCGCCCGCACCCAGTTCGACGGCGCGCCGCGCGCGCTGTAGCAGCGACTCCACAGGTCCAGTGACGTTCGCGGCGTAGCGGACGCCGTCCGGAAGAACCGCCGCGACCGCGCGCACACGTTCCTCCAGCGGGCACCACGCCGGATTGCCCAACAACTCGTCGTCCTTGATCAGGTGGGCGCCCCCGGCCGCCAGCGCTGCGGCAGTGGCGGCCACCTCGGCGGGAGCAAGCCCGAGCGACGGCTTGACGATCGCGCCGACGAGCACCTCGTCAGGCGCAGGGAAGGCCGGGCCGGGTAAAAGACCGGCAGGCCACTCAACGTCGACCAGCCGGCAGCGCGTGAACGCGGCACTGTCGGCCCATTCGCCCGCGACCAACGAGGAGACGAGCAGCGTGACATCGCCACCCCAGTTCGACGCCGGAAACTCGAGCACCGCCCGCCCTGCGCCCTGCGTGACGACACGTGCGCGCACGTGCTCGGGCCCGTCGGCGCGGCCGACGGACTCGATCAACGCGAGCGTCTCGGCCGCCTCGGGCGGGTCGAGCTCGTAGGTGGCCCGGATCACTCAGGGGAACGCTAAAGCGGAACGTGTCCTCACGCTTCGGGAGCTGAACCGTGCGCTGCTCGAGCGGCAGCTGCTGCTGGGACGGAGACGCCTGGCCGCGCCACGCGCGATCGAACGGCTCTGCGCCCTGCAGGCGCAGTACTCGCCCTCGCCGTATATCGCACTCTGGTCCAGGGTCACGGGCTTTCGTAAAGAACACTTGACGCAGGCACTGGAGAAACGAGAGGCCGTCAAGTCCTCCCTGTTCCGGATCACGCTGCACATCACGAGCGCGCGCGACTATGCCTACTACGCCGCGGCCTGGCTGCCGGCAGCGCGCGAGATGACGCCGCGGATCACCGTCGAGAGGATGGCGGAACTGTCGCGCAAGGTGCACGCCGCCGCGGAGAAGCCGATCACGCACGAGCAACTCGAGACGATCGCAGCCAAAGAAATGGGCGGCCGCTGGAGAACGCGAACGCTGGCGCCCTTAGTGCACGTGCCGCCGAGCGGAACATGGGGTTTTCACGGACGTCCTGAGCTGCTCGTGATGAAGGCCTGGCTCGGCGTCGACCTGCCCACACGGGCGGAAGGCGCGAAGCATCTCGTGCAGAGCTACCTCGCATCGTTCGGACCGGCGACTCAACAGGATCTCCTCCGGTTCGCAGGTGTTCGCGTCGGCGATCTTCGCCCCGGCCTCGAGCAGTTGGAGCTGCAGACGTTTCGCGACGAGCGAGGACGTGTGCTGCTCGACTTGCCTCGCGCTCCACTACCAGATGGAGACGTCCCGGCGCCCGTCCGCTTCCTGCCGAAATGGGACTCGTCGCTGCTTGCGTACGCGCCGCCCGAGCGGACGCGCATCCTCCCCGAGAAGTTCCGCAGCATCGTGATCAGGAAGAACGGCGACGTGCTCCCTACGGTGCTCGTGGACGGCTTCGTCGCGGCCACATGGAACGTCGACAGGAAGCGCGGGCTCGAGATCGAGCCGTTGCGACGGCTGACGAAGACGGAGCGCGCCGAGATCGACGAGGAAGGCGAACGCCTCGTCGAGTTCGTGCGCGCCTAGTCGTGGCCCCCGGACCAGTGCAGCCATGGCCCCGCGACAGGCAGCACTGCCAGGGCAAGCGTCAAGCCGACGAGGAGCGCCAGCACCACGATTCCGATCCGCAGCGGCGCTCCTGAGGTGCCGGAGCCACGACCCCAGTCGGCTGCGACGAGGCCCGGGACCCGCAGCGCGTACGCGAGCACGTGGATTCCGAACGCGCCGAGCCAGACGAAGAAGCTCGCCTTGTGCAACCCGAGCACGATCCCGCCGCCTGGGCCGATGGCAAGGAGCGCGACACCGGTCGCGAAGACGACGAACGTCGCGGCGACGAGCCCGGGCGCCACGAGCATCCGCATGAGCAGGACCGGCGGGCCGTTGCGTACGTACTCGGCGTCGCGCTTGTAATAGCGCAGGAACCGGTACCCGGTCGAGGCGAGCTTCAGTGCGACGGGCGGGATCAACAGCAGCCCGATAAACACATGCAGGGACAGCAACGGGCGGATGGCGAGGATCGTCACGCCCTCGACCGCAAGCAATGCCAGCAGCACGAATCCGGTCATCCCCGTCAGGCGCGCATTGCCCTCACTGCCGCCACGTAGGAGCCTTGCCGACCGAACCGAGATCTCCCGCGCTTCCATCCGTAGAAGTGCAGCAAGCGCAGATGAAAAGGAGATGAGAAACCGCCTCGTCGACGGTTCGTCGTTCGCCGCAGGCGACAATGGTGTCGATGCGCATGCTCATCGTCGAGGACGAGCCGAAGCTCGCAGCGCTCCTGAAGCGCGGGCTCACGGAGGAAGGACATGTGGTCGACGCTGCCGACAACGGCGAGGACGGGCTATGGATGGCGACGGCCAGGGCGTACGACGCGATCGTGCTCGACGTGATGTTGCCGCGAATGGATGGCTTCGCGACCTGCCGCGAGCTCCGCAGGCGAGAAATTTGGACGCCCGTGCTGATGCTGACCGCACGTGACGCGGTGGAGGACCGGGTGCAGGGACTCGATACCGGCGCAGACGACTACCTGGTCAAGCCCTTCTCGTTCTCCGAGCTGCTCGCTCGGGTCCGTGCCCTCACACGTCGGGCTCCCCACGAACGGCCGACAGTGCTCGCTGCCGGCGACCTCAGGCTGGATCCGGCCACGCACCGCGCCTGGCGCGGCGACGTCGAGCTGCTCCTGTCGGCGAAGGAGTTCGCGCTTCTCGAGCTCTTCCTGCGGCGACCGGGCACGACGGTCTCACGCGACACGCTGCTCGAGGGTGCGTGGGACATCGCCTTCGAGAGTCGATCGAACGTCGTCGACGTCTACATCCGGTCCCTCCGCGCAAAGATCGACCGCCCGTTCGGCCGGAAATCGATCGAGACGGTACGCGGGGCCGGCTATCGCCTACGCGAGGACGGCGGGTCATGAGGCGCCTGCCCATCCGACTGCGTTTGACCTTGCCGTTCGCGGTTGCCATGGCCCTCGTCCTCGCCGGGATGGCGCTCTTCCTCTATCTCCGCGTCGGCAGCGCGCTGCTGGCCTCCGTTGACCAGAACCTGCGGGCGCAGCTCGGCGAAATGAGCGGCCACGTCGAGCGCGGACAGAACCTCGCGGACCGCGATGCCGCAGGCGCTGCTGCTGTCGGCGAGGTCATCCGCCGGGACGGCAGCCTGCTGCGCTCGACCCCGGCGAACCTGACGCCTCTGCTCTCGCGTCG
>JBGPYI010000107.1:0-7464 GCA_041493175.1 Gaiellaceae bacterium
AAGCTCGTCGGCGGCGTCCTCGGCACCGGCTTGCTGCTCGCGCTCGCGCCGGCCGCCAACTCGCTGCTGCACAAGCAAGGGCTGACGACGCCGTTGCTGATCGGCGCCTTCCTGCCACTCGCACAGTGCACCGAGAACGTCGGCGGCGTCGCTCTCATCCTGCGCGGCCGCTACGACATCCGGGCCTTCTTCCTCTTCGTCTCGATGGCGCTGCGCCTCAGTGCGATCGCCGTCGGCGCGCCGCACGGCCTGACCACCACCATCGCCGCCATCGTCGCGGCGCAGGTCGTCGCGACCGCGGCGATCAGCGTTGCCGGCTGGGTCGCGTATCAGCGCTTCCCGCAAGCGCAGTCCGCGCCGCTCGGCGACGATCGCCGCGGCATCTTCTCGTTCGTCGCGCAATCCAGCGTTGCAACGGCAGTGATCTCGCTGACTGCCCCGCTGTCGCTGCTCGTCCTCGGCCGCGTGGCCTCCACCCGTCAGGTCGCGTTCTTCCGCGCGGCGATGTCGCCGCAGCAGGCCTTCGCGGTCGTGTCCGCGCCGGCGCGGCTGATCCTCTTGACGGAGCAGACGCGCGCCTGGGAACGCGGAACTCGGGACGCGGTCTTCGCCGGGATCCGGCGCTACATGCTCGGCATGGCTGCTGTGGCGGCGGTGATCCTGGCGCCGCTTCTCGTCTTCACGCCCGAGGTCGCGAAGCTCCTCTTCTCGGCGAAGAACGTGGGCGCTGTGGATGCGACTCGCCTCGTCATCGTCGCCGGAGCCTTGCGCATGGTCTACGGCTGGACGAAGTCGTTCCCCGTGTCGATCGGTCGGCCCAGCCTGCGGATCTGGACGCACGGGCTCGAGATGCTCGTGCTCGTCCCGCTCGTCGGCGTGTTCGGCTCGAAGTGGGGCGCCACGGGCGCGGCGGCCGCGATGTTGATCTCGAGCGTCGTCTTCTGCGTCGCGTGGACTGTCCTCTTCGTGCGGATCCAGCGTGAGCCTCCGCCCGCCCACCCTCCGGACCTCACGGTGGATCCAGTTCCCCTCGAGGCGGCGCTGCCGTGAAGGTCCTGATCGTGTCGGGGATCTGGCCGCCGGACGTCGGCGGGCCGGCGAGCCACGCGCCAGATGTGGCCGCGTTCCTCCGTGACCGCGGGCACGAGGTCGAGGTCGTGACGACTGCAGACTCCCCGCCGCCGGCGCGGCCCTACCCGGTGCGTGCGGTTTCGCGCCGCCACCGCGTCGGTGTGCGCCACTATCGCGGCGCAGCGCTAGTCTGCCGGCGCGCGCGGGGAGCAGACGTCGTCTACACCACCGGAATGTTCGGCAGGAGCGCGCTCGGGGCGTCGGCTGCGCGTACGCCGTACGTCGTCAAGCTCACCGCCGATCCTGCGTTCGAGCGGTCGCGGCGGCGCGGTCTCGTCGAGGGCGACGTGGACGAGTTCCAGCGTCGGCGGGGCGGGGCCGGGGTTGCGCTCCTGCGCTTCGCCCGCGACGTCGAGCTGCGGCATGCCGCACACGTGTTCACGCCGAGCGCCTATCTCCGCGAGCTCACGCTCGCGTGGGGCGTCGCAGCGGAACGAGTGAGCGTCCTGCCGAACCCGGCGCCGCTCGTGCCCGACATGCCTCCACGCGACGAGCTGCGGCGCACGCTCGGGCTCAACGGAGCGACCCTCGCTTTCGCCGGCCGGCTGACGGCGCAGAAGTCGCTGGGGCGCGCACTCGAGGCGGTCGCCGGCGCGGACGGAGTGCAGTTCGTGATCGCCGGCGAGGGGCCCGACCGCAAGCAGCTCGAGGAACGGGCGGCAGAGCTCGGGATCGCCGAGCGGGTCCGCTTTCTCGGCGCGCAGCCGCGTGAGCGGATCGTGGAGCTCTTCCACGCGGCCGACGCCACCATCCTCTCGTCGAGCTGGGAGAACTTCCCGCACACGGTGGTCGAGGCGCTCGCCGCCGGCACGCCCGTGCTCGCGATGGAGGTGGGCGGCGTGGCAGAAGTGGTGCGCGACGGGGAGAACGGGTTGCTCGTTCCCGCGGGGGACACGGCCGCGCTGGGAGAGGCGGTGCGCCGGTACTTCGGAGACGAAGGTCTCCGCGAGCGCCTGCGCGGCGCGGCGGCCGGCTCGGTGGCGCGCTACGCGCCGGAGCGCGTGCTCGGGAAACTGGAAGAAACGCTGCGGCGGGTGGCCCGCACGTGAAGCCGCGCGTCCTGTTCGTCTCGCGGCGCGTCGAGCTGCCGCTTTCGCCGAGCCTGGCACGCAAGTGGGACGCGATCGGCGCCGAGCTCGACTTCCGCGTTCTGGCCGGGGGAAGCGGGTCGAACGGCGCGTTCCACCTGGCGCGAGAGTTGCCCGCGCTCGACGGCCCGGCGTTCTTCGCGGCGCTGCCTCTACGCATCGCGCGCGAGCTGCGCGAGTTCAAGCCTCACGCCGTCCTCGCGCAGGGCGCACACGAGACTGCAGCCGCGCTGAGCGCGCGGAAGCTCACGCGCGCACACACGGTCGTGATCGCGGATCTGCACGGCGACTGGCGCGCGCCGACGCGCCTGTACGGATCGCGGCTGCGCGGACTGCTGAGCCCGGTCGCCGACCGCGTCGCGCTCGGTGCGCTGCGCGGAGCCGACGGCATCCGCACGGTGACCGGCTACACCACCGGGCTCGTGCGCGAGCTCGGTCTCGAGCCGGCGGATGAGTTTCCCGCGTACATGGACTTCGACTCCTTCCTGCAAGAGCAGCCGAAGCCGCTTCCCACACGTCCCCAGGCGCTCTTCGTCGGCGTGCTCGAGCGCTACAAGAACGTGGACGGGCTGGCAGAGGCGTGGCGGCGGGCCGCACCGCGTGTTCCCGGCGCACGGCTGTACCTCGTCGGCTCCGGGACGCTGCAACCGGTCGTCGAAGAACTCGTCCGCGACCTGCCCGCGCAGACGAGCTGGACGGAGCGCCTGACGCAGAGCGACGTCGCTGCGGCGCTCGACGACTCGACGCTGCTCGTCCTGCCCTCGCGTTCCGAGGGGATGGGCCGGGTGATCGTGGAGGCCTTCTGCCGGGCCCGGCCGGTCGTGGCCAGCCGCGTGGGCGGCATTCCCGATCTCGTCCAGGACGGAAGCAACGGGCTGCTCGCCGAACCGGGCGACACGGACGGTCTCGCCGACGCGTTGGTCCGCGTCCTCGACGAGCGGGAGCTGGCCGAGCGGCTCGCTGCGGGAGCGCACTCGAGCGCCGGTCTCTGGACGGTCTCGCCGGAGGACTTCGCCTCCCGGCTGCGGGACCTCGTCGGCCGCATCGCCGGGCTAAGCTAGGTCGCCGTGCGCGCAGACCGCTTCAAGCAGGTGCTGAAGAACTCCGTCTACCGGACGATCGGCGAGACGGCGTCCGCAATTGGCGCCAACGGCAACGGCGACCGCAGCCTGCGTGTGCTGATGTACCACAAGGTGAACAATCTGCCCGGCAATCCGTTGACGATGCCGGTGTCGATCTTCGACGAGCAGATGGATCAGTTGCGCGACCTCGACTACACGGTCGTCGACCTCGACGCCGTGCTCGGCCACTATGTCGACGGAAAGCCCTTGCCGGAACGGGCGGTGCTGATCACCTTCGACGACGGCTACTACGACAACCTTGAGAACGCCGCCGGTGTGTTGCGCAAGTACCGATACCCGGCGGTGCTGTTCGTTCCCATCGGCTATCTCGACGACCGTCATCCGCTCCCGCACGAGGAGCATCTAGCAGCACAGGGCATCCTCAACCGCACGATCGAGTGGGAGGAGCTTGCAGACCTGGAGCGCGAAGGGATCCGCATCGAGTCGCACGGCATCTCTCATCGCCCGCTCGCCGATCTCGAGGTCGACGAGGCGGCGCGCGAGATCGCACTGTCAAAGCTCAGGTTGGAAGAGCGGCTCGGCCGGCCGGTGCGCGCGTTCTCCTACGTCAAGGGGTCCGAGGCGCACTACAAGCCCGTCCATCTCTCGCTCGTCCGTCAGGCGGGCTACGACCTGGCGTTCACCGCCGTCTCGGGCGCCAACTCGCAGGCGACGGACCCTCTGCAGCTGCGCCGCTACAACATCGAGCCCTACTCCCCGCGCACGTTCGAGCTCGTGCTGGCGGGGGCGTGCGACCTGATCTCGCTGAAGGACACGGTCACGGGCACGCACGCGCGCCGCATCTTCAATGCGGCGCTGGGCACGTCCACCAAGTAAGTGTCCGGCTACGAGCTGGCGGCTTACGAGCCGGCGCAGCGGGAGGACTACCTGCGCCTGCTGCACGACGCGTGGGGTGAAGCCGCCCTGAGCGGGGCCGAGTTCGACTGGTGGTTCTCGAGGAATCCTGAGGGCTCGCTGATGTCGGTCGCGCGCGACGACGAGCGTGTGATCGGCGTCGCCGCGCATTCCCTCTACCGCATGGCTCTCGCGGCCGGACAGCGGCCGGCGACCTTCTCGGTGCACGCGACGACGGCGCCGGCGGCGCGCGGGCGCGGCGTCTTCGTCGGCCTCGAGCGCAAGCACGAAGAGGAAGCCAGGGCCCGGGGCGCTGCGGTCGTGCTCGCGTTCGCGTCGGCTCCGACCGCGCCGCTTTTCCTCGGGCCGCTCGGGTGGACGCAGATCGGGAAGCTCCGCATCTGGGCGCGGTCGCTGCCGCGCGTGAGCCTTCGGCGTGGTCACACTGACCAGATCCAACGGTTCAAGTTCGAGGGCGACGCCGCGTCCGGCTGGCCCAACCACATCGTGCGTGACGCGGAGTATCTGAACTGGCGCTATCTCGACTCGCCGCGCGACTACGTCGCGTATCGCGCGGGCGACGGATACGCGGTGCTCGGCCACAAGCGCCATCGCGGACATCCGATCGCGCTCGTCGCAGACTTGGTCGGCCCGGTGCGGCCGCTGCTGCGCGCGTGCGTGGCCGGCGTGAAGCCGGGGACGCGTGCGCTCATCGCCCTGCCCGGGCCGGGAGAGGCTGCGGCGTACGCCTCCTGTGGGTTCGTGCCGACGCCGATGTCGCTCGACTTCATGGGCAAGCCTCTGGCGGGTGAGCTCGACCCCGATCCGCGCGCCTGGCGTTTCACGCTCGGCGACACGGACTTCTTCTGATGCGGCGGCTCGTCTTCATCACCCAGAGCGTCGATCCCGCGCATCCCGTGCTCGCGGCGACGATTCCGAAGATCCGCGCGCTGGCCGAGCGGGTGGACGAAGTGGTCGTCCTCGCACAGTCGGGCGGTGGTGACGGGCTGCCGGCGAACGTCGAGGTGCGGACGTTCGGTGCGCCTTCCCGCGCGCAACGCGTCTGGCGGTTCGAGCGCGAGCTCGCTCGTGCCCTGCCGGCGGACGCCGTTGTGGCCCACATGATCCCGGCCTACGTCCTGCTCGCCGCGCCTCTGGTGCGCCCGAGGCGGACTCCGCTGCTGCTCTGGTACACGCACTGGAAGGCGTCCTCCACGCTCCGTGCGGCGGAGAGGCTCGCGACGGCGATCGTGAGCGTCGACCGGCGCTCGTTCCCCCTCGAGTCGCCCAAGGTCCGGCCGATCGGGCACGGTATCGACGTGAACGAGTTCGCCTGCACGGATCGCACCGGGCGCACTGGCCTGCAGGCGCTGGTGCTCGGGCGCTACTCGCCGGCCAAGGGGATCGAGACGATCCTCCGCGCCGTGCAGCAGGTCGAGGGCCTCGACGTCCTGCTCCACGGCGTCGCGCTGAACGAGCTCGAGCGACGGCATCGCAACGACCTCGAGCGCCTCGGCCTCCCGCTCGGCGACGCCGTGCCGCGCACGCAGGTTCCCGAGCTCCTTGCGCGCTCTGACGTCCTGATCAACAACATGGAGGCGGGAGCGCCGGACAAGGTTGTCTATGAGGCTGCCGCGGCCTGCCTCCCCGTGCTCGCGTCGAATCCCGTGTTCGACGAGTTGTTCGACGGCTACCCGCTGCTCTTCGAGCGCGACTCGCCCGAAAGCCTCGCCGACCGTCTGCGCTGGTTCGCCGGGCTCAGTGAAAGCGAACGGGCCGAGATCGGCCGCACTCTGCGCGAGCGCGTGGCGCAACGGCATTCGGTGGACACTTGGGCCGACGGAGTCCTGGCGGCGGTGCGGTGAATCAGCACGGCACGGTCCTGCACCTGCAGAAGGTGGCCGGGATCTCCGGCTCGGAGGCGCACCTGCTCTCGCTGCTGCCGCGGCTGAAGGAGCGCGGCTGGGACATCCGGTTCCTGATGCTGCACGAGCATGAGCCGGGCGCCTGGGACTTTGCCCGCGAGCTGACGAGCCGCGGCATACCGCTTGACTCGATTTCTCTGGCGGCGGACGTCGACCCGGTCGCGTTCCTGCGCCTCGCCGGGTATCTCGCGCGCCGACGGCCGAGGATCCTCCATACGCATCTCGTGCATGCCGACGTCTACGGGCAGCTCGCCGGAGCGTTGACGTGCGTTCCGCTGCGCGTGTCGACGAAGCACGGCTTCAACGAGTTCCGCGAGAACCCCGGCTTTGCGCTCGGCGATCGTGCGATCGCGACTTTTGCCCACACGCACATCGCGATCTCGCGCGGCCTCGCGCGTTACCTCGAAGAGGTCGAAGGGTTCGACGGTGGGAGCTTCGAGATCGTGCACTACGGCATCGAGCCGAACGGCACGCCGCGGCCCTACGACAGTGCGGCGCCTGTATTGCTCTGCGTCGGTCGCCTGATCCCGATCAAGGGTCACATCGTGCTGCTGCGCGCGTTCGCGGAGGCGCGCCGGCGCGTCCCGGATCTGCAACTTCACATCGCAGGGCGCGGTCCGCTCGAGCCGGCGCTGCGTGCGCTGGCACTGGAGCTCGACCTCGAGGACTCGGTGCGCTTTCTCGGCTACGTCGCGCCGGTGCAACGTGCGATCGAGCGGGCAGCGATCGTCGTCGTGCCGTCGATGGGCGAAGGCTTCGGCATGGTCGCGCTCGAAGCGATGGAGCGCGCACGACCGGTGATCGCGGCGGAGATCGGCGGTCTCGGCGAGCTCGTGCAGGACGGGGTCACGGGTCTCCTCGTTCCTCCCGGCGAGGCGGGCCCGCTCGAGGAAGCGATCGTGCACCTTGCCGGCGATCTGTCGCGCGCCGCGGAGATGGGCGAGGCGGGCCGACGCCGTGCGCTCGAGCATTTCCTGCAGGAGCGCTGCACGGACCGGACGGAGCTCGTCTACGAAGGCGCGCTGGCGGCGCGCTCGTAGAGCGCGAGGGTCCGGTCGGTCATACGTGCGACGCTGAACTCCGACTCCGCGCGCTTTCGGCCCAGCTTGCCGTAGCTGCCGGGGTCGTCCAGGACTCGGTTCACGGCGGCTGCCAGGGCCGCTGCGTCGTCGGGTGCGACGAGCAATCCTGTCTCGCCGTCGGCCACGATCTCCGGTATCGAGCTGACGTTCGTTGCGACGACGGGCTTCGAGGCCAGCATCGCTTCGAGCAGCGCGAGGCCGAAGCCCTCCCAGCGGGCCGGATGGACGAGCAGGTCCGCCCGCCGAAGCCACGCGGCGACGT
>JBGPYI010000126.1:0-6721 GCA_041493175.1 Gaiellaceae bacterium
AGTCCTGTCGCCAGACGCTGGCCTCTTGGGGCGTGACTCAAACGGCTGGGGTCAGACCCTGGCCCTTCGGGACGTGAGACGAACTAGTCGTGACTCGAACGGCTGGGGTCAGACCCTGGCCTTTCGGGACGTGAGACGAACCCAGTCGTTAGGACCATGGGTATGGCGAGTGGGAAACTGGGTGCAGGTCGCCCGTTGCGAAGCGCTCGAACCGGAACGGGTAGAGGAGGCTCGAGTGCTCGCCGACGACGACCTTCGCCACCTCGCGCCCGACGCCGATCATCTTGTAGCCGTGATTCGAGTCGAGGATCGCGTAGACGTTCGGCTTCACGTAGTCGAACACCGGAAAGTTGTCCGCGGTGAATGCGCCGACGCCGCCTGAGCGCGCGTTCCTGTAGAGCGCGCGACAACCCTCGAAGCGGCTGAGCGCGTGCGAAAGCCCGGCGCACCACATGTCCGGGAAACCGGGATCGACGTTCGTCGTCTGGGGGTAGGGGTCGAGCTCGACGTCTTCCTCGACGACGAGCGGCGACGCGCCGCCCTGGACGCCGTCCCGATCGCGCTTGAAGTAGATGCCCCAGAGCTCGTCGGTGATGAGCTCTCCGTCGTCCGAGTACAGGGGCGCGTCGGTGTCGAGATGGATGACCGCCGGCGCTCCGCCGTCGGCGGTGGCGAACGTGAGGGGATCGACGCGAATCTCTCCCTCTTGAAGGTTCCAGTACGTCCACATCGGCCGGTCCTTGACGACGTCGCCGTCGGGGGTGCGGACGTCGATCGTTGGCGGGAAGCCGAGCATTCTCCAAAACTGTTTCGCCCACGGGCCCGGGGCGAGCACGAGCTGCTCACCGACCTCGATCGAGCCCTCCTCGGTCACGACCGCCTTCACCGAATCGTCTGAGGCGAACTCGAGCTCCCGCACCTCGACCTCGGAGTAGATCGTGACGCCTTCGGATTCACACTTCTCCACGAGCCCGATCACCGACGCCATGTTGAAGGCGAAGCCTCCCTGGTGCTCATGGAGACAGACCGTGACGCCCTGCGCGCGCCAGTCAGGGAAGAGCGACTTCATGTGCTCGTCGACGTCCGTGGCGCCGACGATCAGCTCGGAGCGGTAACCGATCTGCTCCTGACGCTCGTACGTCGCGATCAGGTCGTCTTGCTGCACCGACGCGCCGAGGGCGATGTAGCCGACGGGGTTGTAGTGATACGCGGCGGGATCCGATTCCCACACCTCGACGCACGCCTGCATCAGCTCGCTCATCGCCGGCTGGAAGTAGTTGTTGCGGACGACGCCGCACGCGATCCCCGACGCGCCCGCACCTGGAGAGCTCTTGTCGAGAACGACGATGTTCGCGCCCGACCCAAGCCCGCGCGTCCGCAGCTCCTTGGCGAGGTGGTAGGCGGTCGAGAGGCCGTGGATGCCGGCCCCGACGACGACGTACGGCGATTTGCGCGGCGGGGTCATTTTATCGCCTTGACGGCAACGCTATCTCCAATAGGGGCACAGAGTGACTCTAGCGCGGCCGATGGACTACGTCCAGGGGTAGGGACTGCTGGAGATCGGATGCTCGGCCGCCTCCGCGAAGCGCGAGAATCGGAACGGCTCGAGTTGCGGAGCGCCGTCGCCGAGGATGTCGGCAGCCGCCAGCCGGCCGAGCACGAGCAGCTTGAAACCGTGGCCCGAGTCGACGATTGCGTATGCGTTCGGGCGCACGAAGTCCACGATCGGATAGTTGTCCGGCGTGAAGGCGAGCGGCGCGCTGTAGGACGTGCAGCGCCAGTCGACCGATCGGCCGCTGAAGCGGCCGAGCGCGGTCGCTAAGCCCGACGTGAACCACTCGTCGAAGTCGCTCCCTGCGGAACCGTGCTGAGGATGCGAGGGGCCGTACGGCTCGAGCTCGCAGTCCGCCTCGAGCGGCTCCGGCAGGCCCCCGCCTTGCAAGCCCCCGTGGGCGCCAGGTCTGAAGTAGATCCCCCATGGCCCTGCGTGAAGGACGCGGTCGTCGCGGTCAGACCGCAGCGGCTCGTGCAGGTCGAGGTGCACGACCGGCGCGCTCTTCGGCAGGTGCTCGCCGGCGTGAAGGGAGTAGTCACCCTCTCGGACCTTGAGGTACGTGAAGATTGGTCGCCGCGCGTCTCCGACCGAGATCTCCTCCGGGAGCTCGAGCATGCGCCAGAGCTCGCGAACCCACGGCCCCGGCGCGAACACGACGAGGTCGCATGCGATCGAACCCCGCGTCGTCTCGACGCTCTTGACGACGCCGCGCTCGAGCTCGAAGCCTTCCACCTCTACACCTTCGACGATACGAACGCCGAGCGAGCGCGC
Source organism: Gaiellaceae bacterium (assembly GCA_041493175.1). Classification (GTDB taxonomy): domain Bacteria; phylum Actinomycetota; class Thermoleophilia; order Gaiellales; family Gaiellaceae; genus 3-1-20CM-4-69-9. The sequence continues at coordinate 2,327 of JBGPYI010000126.1, forward strand.
CATCCCCGCGAGGTTCGCGATCGTGGCGGTCGGGTCGGCCCAGCCGCCCGGCCGCTCGTGCAGAACGGCGGTCACACCGTCGGCTCGCCAGTCGGGAAAGATGCCCCGCAGGTACCGTCGACATTCAGCTGCGCCGAGGACGAGGGTGGAGTCGTAACCGACCTGCTCGTGCTGCCGAGCGATCCGGAGGAGCTCTGCCGCTTGCCGCTCGGGCACGGCCGCGAGATAGCCGATGCGGTGGAAGCCGAACCCCGGGGGGTCGAGCTCGAAGAGCGCCGCCGACTGCTGGACGAGCTCGTTCATCGCGGGCGAGAGATAGTAGTTCCTGACGATTCCGCCGCTGATTCCCGAGGCCCCCGCCCCCACGCGTCGCTTCTCGAGCACGACGACCTCTGATCCCGCGCGTCCGCGTGACGCGAGCTCTTCCGCAAGGTGATACGCGGTCGACAGGCCGTGAACGCCGCCGCCGACGACGACGTACGTCGCGCTCTCTGAAAGAGCGTCGAGGCTCAGTGGTCGGGTGGCTCCCAGCCCTCGAGCGTCGGGGGCTTCCACTCCCGGCCGACGGTCGGTGAGGCGTGGACCCACGGCCCAAGCTTCGGCTGCGGGAACTTTGCATGCCTCTCTTTGAGCTGGATGCCGTAGGAGTTGCCCGACTGCAGGTGCTTGATCAGCACCTTGCGCGCGATCTCGTTCTCACGGCCCTCGGGAATCGGGAAGTAGATCTTCAGGAACGAGTTCGAGTAGCGGTCGAAGACCGCGGGGAGCCCGTCCTCCTCGAGCAGCTCGATGTCCTCGAGCCAGTTGATGTCCTGACCCGGCGTCGCTGCGAGGAGGTCAATGACGTCGACGAGGTCGATGTCCTCCTGGTACGGAAAGCGGTGGCCCGACAGGTACTCGGCGTCGAGGGCGATCTTCTTTTCGGGCTCGTGGACGCTCACTCCGACATCGCCTCGAGCGGGGAGGGGAGGTAATCGACCGGGTACGCGAGGTGCTTCTCGAGCATTCGCTTCATCTCGGCGAGCGTGCGCTCCTCGCTGACGCCCGGGATCCAGTTGGTGCCGGCCAGGGGGACCTTCGCCATCGCCGCGGCCTCGACGGTCAACGCGCAGAGGTCCTCCGGCTCCAGCGAGTGCACGTTCGTCTTTCCGCAGGCGCGGGCAAGCATCTGCACCTCGAGGGTCAGCGTGTGCAGGAAGTTGTAGACGCGCTCTGCGGCCTCCTCGACCACGAGCCGCTTGCGTAGCTCCGGATCCTGCGTCGTGATCCCGACCGGACAGCGGCCCGTGTGACAGTGGTAGCACTGCCCCGCGGGCACGCCGATCGTCCCCTCGTAGTCGGTCACGCCGGGGATCTCCTTGTTGCAGTTGAGAGCCATCAGGGCGGAGTGACCGATCGCGACCGCCTTGGCTCCGAGCGCCAGGCACTTCGCAACGTCGCCGCCGTTGCGGATGCCGCCCGCGACGACGAGGTCGATCTCGTCCTCGAGCCCGACGTTCTCGAGGGCCCGGCGGGCTTCGGGGATCGCCGCCAGCAGCGGGATCCCCGTCTCCTCGGTTGCAATGTGTGGACCCGCGCCGGTGCCACCTTCGGCCCCGTCGAGGTAAATGATGTCCGGGCCACATTTGGCCGCCATGCGCACGTCGTCGTAGACACGGGCGGCGCCGAGCTTGAGCTGGATCGGGATCTGGTAGTCGGTGGCCTCGCGGACCTCCTGCACCTTGAGCGACAGGTCGTCAGGCCCGAGCCAGTCCGGATGGCGTGCGGGCGAGCGCTGATCGATACCCGCAGGCAGCGAACGCATCTCGGCCACCTGCTCCGTCACCTTCTGGCCCATCAAGTGGCCGCCGAGCCCGACCTTGCAACCCTGGCCGATGAAGAACTCGCACGCGTCGGCGAGCATCAGGTGGTGCGGGTTGAACCCGTACCGGCTCTGGATGCACTGGTAGTACCACTTCGTGGAGAGGTCGCGCTCCGGCGGGATCATCCCGCCCTCGCCGGAGCAGGTTGCCGTGCCGGCCATCGAGGCGCCCTTTGCCAGCGCCATCTTCGCCTCGATCGAGAGCGCGCCGAAGCTCATACCCGTGATGTAAACCGGAATATCGAGCTCGATCGGCTTCTTTGCGAAGCGGGCGCCGAGGACCGTCTTCGTCACGCATTTCTCCCGGTAGCCCTCGATCACGAAGCGCGTGAGCGTTCCGGGCAGGAACATCAGGTCGTCCCAGTTCGGCATGTCCTTGAAGATCGAGAACCCGCGCATCCGGTAGCGGCCGAGCTCCGCCTTCACGTGGATGTCGTTGATGACCTCCGGCGTGAAGATCTTCGACTGTCCGAGGACGTTGTGCCTGCTCGGGGCGGTCTCGTCGGCCATCAGAGGACCAGCTTCCTTTCGGACGGTTCGAGATTGTCGTAGTTGTAGAGCCTCTTGCCGCAGACGAACTTCTGGAACTCGGGAGGGTTCCCGAGCCCGTGGATGCGGAACTTGCGCTCGATCAGCTCTGTGTCGGAATCGTTCCACTCGCCTGGGACACAGTCGATCCCGAGCGACTTGACCTTGCCGGCGACGTAGATCGTGCCGTCGTACATCGAGTCGCCGAGGCCCGGGCCGACGTCGTCGCAGAAGATCTGCCGGCCGCGCTGCATCATGAAGCCGGTCATCGAGCCGGCGCGCCCGAGCACGATGATCGTGCCGCCCTTCTGGTCGATCCCCGTGCGGGCTCCCACCTGGCCCTTGACGATCAGGTCGCCGCCTCGGATCGCCGCCCCCGTCAACGAGCCGGCGTTGGACTCGATCACGACGACGCCCGACATCATGTTCTCGCAGGCCGACCAGCCGACGCGTCCCTTGATCTGTATCTCCGGGCCGTCGATCAGGCCGCAGCCGAAGTAGCCGAGGCTGCCGTCGAACGTGATCCGGCAGCGCGTGAGGATGCCGACGCCCAGCGAGTGCTTCGCGCCGGGGTTGAGGATGGTGACGTCCTTCACGCCCTCCTCGTAGAGAAGCCAGCGCAGCTCGAGATTGATCTGGCGCGTCGTCAGGCTCTTCGCGTCGAAGACGGCCCGCTCGCCGTCGAGCTCCGAGACGTGCGGGACCGTGTCGTCGGGCTCGACCAGCCCACGCGCGTCGTAGGTGATCATGCGCTCGCCGGCTAGCGCGTCCACACCATCACTTCACCCTCATAGGGATCCCAGGTTTCGATCTCGTGGTCGACGATGGCGCGGATCGCGATCTCTTCCGACGCCAGAGCGACGATGTCGTCCGCCTCGTAGAGGACGAGCGGCTTCGCAGCCATCTCGTCCTTGGCCACGCCGAGCGCATCGCCGGTGACGCACATGTAGGTGAAGACGCCGTCCAACTCTTCGAGGCTCTCGCGCATCGCGTCCTCGAGCGAGTAACCGTCGCTCATCTTCTCGGCGAGATAGACGGCGATCACCTCGGAGTCGCACTCGGATTGGAAGCGGTGGCCGCTCCGCTCGAGCCGGTGCTTCCACTGGAAGTAGTTCGTCAGCTGGCCGTTGTGGACGACCGCCACGTCGCCGAACGGGTACGCCCAGTAAGGGTGTGCGCCCGAGATGTCCACGTCGGACTCTGTCGCCATCCTGACGTGACCGATCGCATGCGTGCCGACGAACCCATCGAGCCGATACTGCTTGGCCACCTGTTCGGCGTCGCCCAGGTCCTTGATGATCTCGAGCGAGTGCCCGAGCGAGAGCACCTCTACGTGCGGGACGTCCTCGACGACGTCCGTGATCGCCTTCAGCTCGCCGTCGTACTCGAACGTGACCCGGTAGGCGTATCCGGTCTCCTTCTCGATCTCGTGGATCTTCGCGCCGAGCATCCGTAGCCGCGCCTCGACGTCCGTCTTGTGGTGCTCGAGCCGCTGAGCGAACTCGAAGTCGCGTGAGTCATTGGCGTCCGCGAGCTTGTACCGCATGACGACGAGCTCCGACACCGGTCCGTAGAGCGCGTAGCCGGTGGAGTCGGGGCCGCGGTGCTTCATCGACTGCAGCATCGCCGTCATGTCGTGGCCGACGGCGTGCTCGCCGTTCCCATTCCGGTAGATGATCCCCGCGATTCCGCACACTAGGGCAGCACGTCCAGATACTTCTCCCGCTCCCAGTCGGTGACGGCAGCGAGGAACTGCTCCCACTCGTCGCGCTTGTAGTGCATGTACACATCGTAGAGACGACCGGGAAGAGCGCTGCGTACGACCTCGTCCTCCGCGAGTGCCTGGAGCGCCTCGCCGAGGTGTTCGGGCACGCGTGGAATCTCGCCGCCCTCCGCCAGCACGTCGTAGACGTTGCGCTGCTGGGGCGGGCCGGGGTCGAGCTTCCGCTTGACGCCGTCGAGTCCGGCCTTCAGGAGCGCCGCCTGCGTCAGGTACGGGTTGCACG
>JBGPYI010000133.1:0-6502 GCA_041493175.1 Gaiellaceae bacterium
CAGACGAGTTCGAGCCTGCGCGCACGCTGTTCGAGGAGGAACTCCGCCTGGCGTCCGAAGAGGGCGACGAGATGCAGGCTGCTCGGACCCTGCCCCGTCTGGCCGCGCTCGAACTCCAGGTCGGGAATTGGCCCGCGGCAGAGAGGCATCTCCGGCAGCTCGAGGGCGTCGTCGAGCGGACCGGCCAAGAGGGCGTCGGCTGCAAGGGTCTCACGGTCGCTGCGCGCCTCGACATGCTCCGGGGCCGGGAGGAGACGGCCAGGGCCGCCGGCGACCGCGCCCTCGCGCTCGCATTCGAGGGCGGCGAAGCGCTGGTGATCGCGGAGACCCTGGCGACCCTGGGCTTCTTGGAACTCTCAACCGGGCAGCTCGCGGCGGCACGAGTCCATCTCGACCGTACCGATCAGATCAGCGAACGCATTGGCCTCGGGGAGCCGGGACTCGTTCGGTACCACGCCGACCACGTCGAGTCATTGATCGCGCTCGGCGAGATCGACCGTGCCGAAACGGCTCTGGAGCGATTCGAGCAGCAAGGCAGCGCAACAGGGCGGACATGGGCGCTCGCGACGAGCGCGAGGTGCCGTGGATTACTGCTCTGCGCGCGCGGCGATCTCGATGGTGCGGCCGCGTCACTCGAGCGGGCCTGCGAGGAGCACACCCGTCTGCCGATCCCGTTCGAGCTCGGGCGGACGCTGCTCGTCAAAGGACAGATCCACCGGCGCCGGAAGGAGCGGCTTCTTGCCAAGAAGGCGCTACTCGAAAGCATCCGGGTCTTCGAGGAGCTCGGATCGCCCCTGTGGGCGGAGAAGGCACATGCGGAGCTACGGCGGGTCGGCCTTCGGAAAGGCGCTCCAGACGTGCTCACGCCGACGGAGGAACAGGTCGCTTCCCTCGCGGCCTCCGGGCTCACGAACCGCGAGATCTCAGAGCGCGTCTTCGTCAGTCCGAAGACGGTCGAGGCGAACCTCGCGCGCGTCTACCGCAAGCTCGGGATCCGCTCCCGAGCCGAGCTCGGCGCGCAGATGGCCGAGCGAGGGCGTTTGACCAAAACATAGGGAAACACCCGATGCGTGAAGGGGCGCCCCAGGCGCATTCTCGACGGTGACCGGTAATGAACGACTGAAGAGGTGCGCGATGAGGGGAAGGATGCAAATCAGGTCGCGGGCGTTGAAGCTCGCGCCGGCGCTCGCACTTGCCATGCTCGGGCTCGTGATTGCAGGTGCCGGCTGGGCGGGTCCGTACCCGAATCCGCTTCCAGATTTCGCGCACCCGAACTCGCCGCACAGAACGCTCCTGTCGCCGACCGGCGGCGATCTCGATCGGCCCGTGCTCGTCGTCTACCTGCAGTACGCCGACGTGAAGTTCGCGGCGAACCAGGACGCAGCCTACATGGCGAACCGCTTCTTCTCCGGCCAGTTCCCGAGCGTTGTGAACTACTTCGCCGCGAGCTCGTCCGGGAAGCTGATCCTCACTCCCGCCGCCGAGAGCGACACTGCCGGTGGTGGCGCCGCGAACGACGGCGTCGTCGAGGTGTCGACCGGCATGACGCAGGCGGCGTTCGACAACCAGAACGCTGACCAACAGAACAAGCAGGCCCTTCAACTGGCGGACCCATTCGTGAACTTCGCCGCCTTCGACTCGAACCCCAACGACGGGAAAGTGACGGAGTCTGAGCTGCTCGTCGTCGTCGTGAAGGCGCCCCCGACGAACCAATGCGGGGCCAACTTCGGCAACGCCGCGGTCTCGCTCGACGGCAAGAACATCGACTACGGGCCCAACATAGGAGGGCACATTCCGCTCGTCGGCGCGGACACGAACCTGATCACGCTGATCCATGAAGTCTCACACGCCTCCTTGGGCGCGCCCGATCTCTATACCGCCGTCGGCCAGCTGGACCTGATGGGCGGCACCCAGTGCGCCGGCGGCGACGACCGGCTCTGGGAGCTGAGCTCGTGGCACAAGCTTCACTTCGGCTGGATCACGCCGACGGTCGTGACGGGTGACGGCTACTACAACGTCAGCCAGTACGACACGACGGGTACGGCGTTCCTCCTCTACGACCCCTCGAAGAACACCGACAACTACTTCCTGGTCGAGAACCGTGAGCCGAAGTACAACTACGACACCAAAATGTACGACGCGGGTCCCGACTCGTACGACCAAACCGCGGGCGACCGCGGCCTCGTCATCTGGCGGGTCGACGACGCTCAGTTCAACGGAAAGAATAAGAACCCCGTTTGGATCGAGGCGATGCGGCCGGACGGGCAGTCGAACGTGGTCGACGACCAACGCGAGGCCTGGAATCCCGCCGACTCAAAGACGTCGCAGCGGACGATGGACCGTAAGTGGCGCGACGGCACGGACTCGAACGTGGCCGTGCGCGCGATCGGAGACGCCGGCGCCGTCATGCGCGCCTACTTCGACGTGCGCGGGCCCGGCGTGCTCGTCGACACGTATGACCGTCTGAAGAACGGCCCCGTCTTCATCACGCTCGGCGAGACCGGCTCCGTCAGCTTTCCCGTTATGAACACCGGCGAGGCGAGCGACACGTTCAACTTCACGGTCACGATTCCGCCCGGCTGGACGGCATCCACCGACACCCAGGTGCTCGGGGCCGGCGTCGGCTCGACCGCCAACATCCAGCTGACGCCGCCGCTCAACGCGGCGACCGGGCTGTACACACTGAACGCGACCGGCCACAGCGTGAACGATCCCTCCGTGACTTCCAGCAGCCCGGTCCAGGTCTTCGTCCTCCGGCGGCCGACGACGATCGCCTACACAGGCGGCGTGACGGCGGACTACCACGACCCGGCGCAGCTCTCCGCCACCCTGACCGACACGATCAGCGGCGTGCCTCTTTCCGGCAAGACCGTCGACTTCGCCCTCGGCACTCAGACGGCGAGCGCTACGACGGACGGCAGCGGGGTGGCCTCCGCGTCGATCGTCGTCAACCAGGCTCCGGGCAGCGTGCCGGTGGGCGCGACCTTCTCCGGAGACGCGACGTACCTCCCGAGCACGGACTCGAAGTCCTTCACGATCACGAGGGAGGAGACGACCACCACCTACATCGGGCCGACGGTCATTCTCCAAGGTGCATCCGGCGTGACGCTCAAGGCGCAGCTCCTCGAGGACGGGACGACCGCTCCGGTACCGTTCGGCCAGACGATCACGCTGTCCTTGGGCGGCCAAAGCTGCACGGGAACGACAGATGCCGGGGGAGTCGCGAGTTGCACGCTGACGTTCAACGGCGCGCTCGGCCCGCAGCCGCTCAAAGCGGACTTCGCGGGTGACGCGTACTACCTGCCGTCCTCGGACACGGGAAAGACCGCGATCGTGTTCGCCTTCCCGACCCGCGGCGCGTTCGTTCTCGGCGACACCACCGTTGCTGCCGCGAGCCCCTTCACCACGGTGAACTGGTGGGGTGAGCGCTGGGGCGGAATGAACAGCCTGACCGCGGGGCCGTCCTCGCCCGCATTCAAGGGTTTCGCCGAGAGCGTAACAACGCTCCCGACGACCAGTCCGCCCGTCAGCTGCAGCGGCACTTGGACGACGACCTCAGGGAGCAGTGCACCCCCGACGGACACCGTTCCCTCGTATATGGGCGTCCTCGTCAGCGGCTCGGTGATCAAGACCGGCAGCACGATTTCGGGGAGCTTCGCCAAGATCGTCGTCGTCAAGACCAATCCCGGCTATGCGCCCGCCTCAGGCCACGAGGGCACAGGCACGATCGTCGCGACCTTCTGTCCGTGAGTGGACAGCCGGGATCATCGACCAGGCGCGCAGCATGGGCACCGAATACGTAGCCGAGTGCTTCTGGTCGGGCGTGACCGAAGGCGACCTCGACGAGCTCGAAGCGCGTGCGAAGGCGACCGCGGGCGAGAGCGACGGAGTCAGCTATCTCGGCTCGATGCTCATGCCCGGCGACGAGGTCGTTTTCTGCTTCTTCGACGGGACCTCGCGCGAGGCCGTGCAGGCAGTGGCCGAGCGCGCACGGATCCCTTTCGAGCGGATCGTCGAGTCGGTGCGTGTCGTGGGCGCGGCTGAAAGGGAGAAGGCATGAAATCCGATTCGCAATTCACGGCGCGCGACTACGATGCGCGATTCGGCGGGTAAGCGCAGGCGTCGAATCGGCATCGCCCCAGAGAACCGGAAGCTCCGCAGTGCGGGGAGTGCCTTGATGGGCCCGCCTGGATTCGAACCAGGGACCAACGGATTATGAGTCCGCTGCTCTAACCAGCTGAGCTACGGGCCCGCTGGAAAACACCGTACCTCGCAATCCGAACGGCATCCTCTCCCGTACGACCCCTCAGATGCGCCGTCTCTTGGCCCTCCTCCCCATTTCCCTGGTTCTTGCCGCCTGCGGCGGCGGCGGGGGAGGCGGCCCGGCAGGCGGTGGGACGACGACCGGCCAGGACCAGATGCAGACCAAGACGAACCAGACGACCGCGACCGCCCCGGGCTACTAGACGGTCCCCCTTGGACGCGGGGCCGCGGAACCGTCAAAATAGGGGCCGTGAGGGTCTACCAGCGCGAGACCGAGCTGCGAACCACAGGCGGGCTGTCCGTCCGGGACATCACCGACGAGGTCAACGAGGCAGTCCGGGAGAGCGGCATCACCGAGGGCATCGCGTGCATCTACTCCCCGCACACGACGTGCTGCGTTCGTGTCAACGAGTTCGAGACCGGCTTCATCGAGGACTTCTCGGAGTTGCTCCGCCGGCTCGTCCCGAGCGAGACCTACTACGCGCACGACGACTGGGACAAGCGAACCGAGAACATCTGCCCGGAGGACATGGACTTCGGCAACGGGCACTCTCACTGCATGGCGATGCTGCTGGGCACGGCTGGCGAATCGGTGCCGGTGCGTGACGGCGAGCTCTTCCTCGGCACCTGGCAGCGGGTGCTCTTCATCGAGCTCGACCGCGAGCGCGACCGGCGCTGGCTCGTACAGGTCGTAGGCAACTAGACGCGATCGTCATCGGCGCGGCGCCGAACGGCCTCGCGGCCGCCGGTCACGCTCGCTCAGGCAGGGCGCTCATCGTGCCATCCGCGAAGCCGCGTACTCGCATACGCCCGACGCTGATGAGATGCTCGCGGCATCGCCAAGCGAGTCCTCGATCTAACTGTCGGAGCGGTGCTGCTCGCGCTGCTCTCTCCGCTCATCGTCGCCCTGCTTGCCGGGATGGCGGTCGACATGATCGTCTCGCGGCCCGACCGGGGCGGCTTCTTCTATCGAGAGCCCCGTGTCTCGCGCGGCCGGCTGTTCGGCCTACTCAAGTTCCGCACGCTCAAAAGAGATGTCCTCGAGCAGATGCGCGCCGCCGGCGGGCACGCGCGGCTCTACGAGGCGGACCCGGGCAATCTCACCTGGGCCGGGAGACGGCTGCTCAAGCCGTGGTACCTCGACGAGCTGCCGCAGTTCCTGAATGTCCTTCGTGGGGACATCAGCCTCGTCGGCCCAAGGCCCTGGCCGCCCGAGATGGTGCGACGGCAAGTCGCTGAGGGCCGGGACTATCGGAACCGGATCCTCGCCGGCCTAACCGGTCCCGCGCAGGTGACAAAGGGCGAAGGAATCGCCCACGAGGCGCTCGACTCCCACTACCTCGAGCGCTGCGGCACGCTCTCGAGCTGGGCTCTTGTGCGTTACGACCTGCAAATTCTGCGGCGAACCCTCGTGGTCATCGCCCGTGGAGAAGGACTGAACTATTGAGCCCTCGCTGCCGATAGAGAGGGCGTGGAGACTGCAGCGCTTCAATTTCCCTGGCGTCAGCTCGGCGAGCTTCTCGTCGCCGAGGAGCTGCTGACCGAAGACGAGCTCGAGCAGGCGCTCGCTGAGCAGGTGACGAGCGGCCGCCTCCTCGGCCAGATCCTCGTCGCCAACGGCTACCTCTCGGCATTCTCGCTCGCGCGTGTTCTCTCCGAGCAACACGGCGTCCAGCTGTCTCCAAAAGAAGGAGCGCCGGCGCCGCCGGCGCCCGTGCCGTCCGAGCCGGAACGGGCCTGGCGCCCACTCGGCAAGCTGCTCGTCGACCTGGAGTTCCTGACGGAGTCGCAGCTGGAGCGCGCGCTCGCTGCGCAGCGCGAAGAGGGTTGCCGGCTCGGCGAGATCCTCGTCTCCCGGGGTCTCCTTTCCGGCGCCGAGCTTGCGCAGGCGCTCGCCGAGCAGCACGGGGTCGAGCTGGCAGCGCAGGACGAAGCCGAGCTGCACACGGTCGTCCGGCCGATCACTCCGGAGGAGCCCGTGTACAAGCTTTTCGAAGTGATTTTCGAGCCCGGCTACCAGCGACGCACAGAGCTCTTCGAGAGCGCCAACTTCCTCGAGGCCGCCGATTTCGCGTTCGAGTTCGTCGCCGAGCACGAACCGGCCGCGCTCGAGATCCACCGCACGCAGGGCGCCGCGCAGGAAACGGTCTGGAACTACAGCGCGAGCCGAGCGGCGGCGGTCAACGCGGAACGCAAGAATCTCGCCGAGACGTTCGGCTTCGACCCCACCGCCTGGGGC
>JBGPYI010000174.1:0-5186 GCA_041493175.1 Gaiellaceae bacterium
CGCGCTGGCCCGGTTCTCTCCTGTCATGGAGGACGTCATCGGGTTCGCAAAGGGAGGCGGCCCAGTGCTCGGGATCTGCAACGGCTTCCAGATCCTCTGCGAGGCGGGATTGCTGCCGGGAGTGCTCCGCCGCAACGAGTCGCTCTCGTTCGTCTGCCGTGACGTCCCACTCGTGGTCGAGCGAGCGGACACGCCCTTCACCTCACGCTGCAACGACGGCGACCGACTCATGATCCCCGTGAAGCACGGCGAGGGCGCTTGGTTCGCCGATGACACGCTCTACGCCGAACTGGAGGCAAAGCGCCAGATCGTCCTCCGCTATGACGAGCCTGTGAACGGCTCTCGCAATGATGTTGCGGGCGTCGTGAACGAGCAAGGGAACGTGATGGGCTTGATGCCGCATCCCGAGCACGCCGTCGATCCATTGCTCGGATCGGCCGACGGCGCGCTCATCCTCTCCTCGCTCGTCGAGTCCGCCCGCGAGCGTATGCTCGCCGCCGTCTAGGCGTCACCTCCGAAGCCGAACGCCTCCGCAAGCCCTGGATGCTCGGCGAGCGCCGCCCGCAGTCGCTCGAGATCTCGCGCACGGAGCGTGACCGGCCCTCGCCGGGCCGTTCCGCCTGTGGTGTACGCGAAGCGAACGTAGCGCTCGCCCTTGTCGGTCTCGAGCAACTGCACCACCGTCGCGAACCGCTTTTCACCTGCCCGCTGCGGCAAGGTCAGTTGTTCCACCGTGTGCGCGGCTCCCCAAGGTGTCGTGCTGGTCTTCCTCCGTGGTTTTGCTGTTGTCGCCATTGCAGGCAACGTAACGGTCGTGGCGTGACACGCGTGTCGCGACTTCGAGCCGAATGTGTGCCGCCTAGCGGGGCGCCGCGATGTACACGTGCACCGCGAGCGGCTCGAACCGGTCGGCGAGGAGACTGCGCTGCGCCTGAACGGTGCGCGACTCCCCGAACACCGTGAACACCTGCGACCCTAGACCCTTGACCCGGATGATCGCCGTCGCAGGGTCGTAAGACGGATTGACGGCGATCACGTAGAGCGCCTTGTTGAAGGTGCGCGCTCCGACGACCACAGGGCTCCTCCCGGCCAGCTTCACGGCCACTTCCTGGCCACTCAAAGCCGGCGCGAGCTCGCCGATCTCCAGATTCGTCTTCACCATCTGCGACTGCACGTCCGCTGCGACATCGAACGGCGACCACGACGGCTCGGGAGTGCCGTTCGGCCGCCACGTATGGGTGAAGTACCCGATTCCAGCCGCGCCGCCGGCGATCGCCATCCATGCCTCTGCCTGCACCGTCGCGGGCGTGACGCGGAACGGGCTCCAGTAACACTCGCCCTCGAGCGGGCCGGTCTCGATCCACTGGTAGGTCGGCTTCCCGGGATTCTCCTGCACGAGCTGGTGCTGGATGTCGTAGTCGTTGCGAAGCGAGAGCCGGTGCGAGCACAGCTTCTCGAGTGGATAGAGGTCGAAGCCGATCACGTCCGCCTTCGCCCAGTAGGGCGCGTAGATCTCGTGACCTCGGTCGGGGGCGAGCGGCGCCGCGCCCCGGTAGAAGTGGTACGTCGAGGTGAGCAGACGCAACCGCCCGCTCGACGACGCAGGGGGAAGATCGGGGAGCGCGCTCGCCGGGATGCCGTAGCCCTCAGGCTCGTCCTGGTAGTTCCAGCCGATCAGGCCCGGTCCGTCGACCCCCTCGAGCGCGTCCGTCACGGGGAGTGTCGCGTAAGCCCGTCCGTTGAGCGCAGGGAGGAAGTCGCGGCCGTACTTCGTCTTGCAGCCGCCCATGAAGACGTTGATCCCGAGCCCGAGCAACGCGTCGAAGTGATCCGGACACTGCCACCAGGCCATGATCGGGAAGAACCTCTGGCCGTCGACGACGAAGCGGCCTTTCGCTGTCGTCGCCGCAGTGCGGACTGGAATCGGCGCCGTCGTCACGAACCCGAGCGCGTCGGCGCGCCCCGCCGGGCTCAACGTGCGAACGCGAAACGCGTAGGTGGTCGCCGGCGCCAGCCCTGTGAGCGTGGCGGCAAACTGACCGTCCGGTCGCAGTGTCGCCGGGTACCAGACACCGAAGGGAGCAGACCGCCCCAACTCGACCCAGGCGTGGCTCGCCCCCGCGGCCTGCCAGGTCACCGAGGCCGAGCCGGGCCCCAACGCGAACGCACGGACGTCGGCGACCGCCGCGGCGCTGGTTCCTGCCCAGAGCGCGCCCGCAAGCAGCGCGAAACCGGTGACAACGACGAGACGGCCCATTCGCACGGGCGAAGAATCGCAGCTGGGGCGGAGCGCGGCGAGGCAAGAGCACAAGGCGTCCGCCACAATGGCGGTCACGCCGATGCTCGCGACTCCCAGTACGCCGGTCCTCCAGGTGCACAGAGCGGTGGTGCTGGGCCACTCGGTGCAAGGACGCCCGATTCGGGCCTTCGAGGTCGGGGACCCCACGAGCCCGCGCAGGATCCTCGTCGTCGGCTGCATCCACGGCGACGAGCCCGCGGGAATCACGATCGCCGACGCGCTCGCCCGGAGCCGCGCACCGCGCGGCGCGGATCTCTGGATCGTGCCCGACCTGAACCCGGATGGAGTTGCCGCGGACATGCGGCAAAACGCCCACGGCGTCGACCTCAACCGCAACTTTCCGTCGCGATGGCGTCCCCTTGGATCGCCGGGAACCGCGTTCTACTCGGGCCCGCGTCCACTCTCCGAGCCGGAGACTCGGATCGCACAGCGTCTCGTGCTGCGCGTGCGCCCGCAGGTCTCGATCTGGTTCCACCAGCATCTCGACGTCGTGGACAAGTCGGGCGGCGACGTACGCGTCGAGCGGCGCTTTGCCTCGCTCGCCCGGCTACCGCTGGGGCGGCTGACCCGCTATCCCGGCTCTGCGACGGGCTGGGAGAACCACACGCTCCGCGGTACGACCTCGTTCGTCGTCGAGCTCCCGGCCGGGCGTGTGTCACTTGGACGCGTCGGGGTTTTTACGCGGGCGATCCGCTCGTTAGCCGCCTCGCGCTGATTCGGCGCGGCGGGCTACTTGCCACTGCGGTCGATCAGCTCGATCCGATAGCCGTCCGGATCACGGACGAAACAGATCCGGGAGCCGCCTTCGCGTACCCGATACGGCTCGCGTTCCGGCTCGATGTCCTGCTCCTTGAGCCGCGCGAGCGTCTCGTCGATGTCGTCGACGCTCACCGCTATGTGGCCGTAGCCGGTGCCGATCTCGTACGCGTCGACGCCGAAGTTGTACGTCAGCTCCAGTCGGTCTTCGTCGCCGGGAAGACCCATGAAGACGTTGATCGCCTCTTCGCGGATGGGCATCCGCCTGCGGTCCTCGAACCCGAGGGCCTCGTAGAACGCGACCGAGCGGTCGATGTCCGTGATGCGGTAGCAGGTGTGCAGTAGCTCCAAGTCAGTCCTCCTCGAAGGTGACGATCAGTTTCTGAATCTTCGCGTCGCGGGGCGTGACGAGTATTCGCCCTGCCTGCTTGCCCGGCTCTTTCAGCCAGCCGTAGCGGGCGACGACCTCACGATCGGCCTGCTCCGTCCCGAAGATCACGACCTCGTCGTCAGGGGGCCGGCGCTTGTAGGCCGCGGCAATCTCGTCGCGCCCGCTGAACGGGCCGACCGGAACGCCCTCGAAGGCGAGCGCCGCGTCCTCGGTGAACCACTCGGCGAGCGATTCCCAATCGCCGGTACGGACGCATTCGTTGTGCACCATCACGTAGTCGTGCAGGAGTCCGATCGCGGCGGGCACTTCCAGATCATCTCGCACCAGCGCGTAGAGGACGCCGTCCATCCAGTCGCCGTGACGCCAGTACGCCTTCCGGCGCACTCCCTCCAGCGTGAAGCCGACACGCTCGGCATGCCGCCGGGCTCGCTCGTTGAAGCCGTAGATCTCGAGCTGGAGGCGGTGGTAGCCGAGCTCCAGCACGAGGTGGCGCTGCAAGAGGCGCGCCGCTTCATCGGACACGCGCTGCCCGCGGTAGTCCGGATGCACCGCCAAGCGCTCGAGGCGCGCGATCCGTGAGCGCCGGTTCGCAACCTCGAAGCCCATCACCCCCGCCCGCTCGCCGTCCGCCTCGATCACGAAGCGGCCGTAGCCGGTCGGGTCGCCTGCAGACCGTTCGATCTCTGCGGCCAGCCCGTCGCGGTCGCGCGGCGCGCGACCGCCGAGGAACGGCTGCACGTCCTCGTGGTTTACCAGTTCGACGAGGAAGTCGAGATCGTCGCCCCGCGCGCGCCGAAGAGAGATCATCGGGTCTCACCCACGGGCGCGCCGCGCGTGAGGCGCACCAGGCCTGACCCGAGCGCAACGCCGAGCAGGATCAGCACCAGGCCACCGAGCGCCTGCGCCGTCAGCCGCTCGCCGAGCAGGGTCACGCCGTAGAAGAGCGCAATCGGCGGCAAGAGGTACGTGACGAGGCTCGTGCGTGAGGATCCATAGAGGCGGAGGAGGCGGAAGAGGAGGAGCTGCGCGATGCTGGTTCCTGCAATTCCGAGCGCCGCGGCGGAGGCGACCGGCTTCCACCCCGGTGCGTGCGAGGGCAGTTGCAGGAGCGCGAAGGGCAGCGTCACCAACGCCCCGGCGACGATCGTCGCGGCCGCCAGCACCGGCCCCGTGCGGTGCGCCGTCTGCTTCTGACCGTAGATCCCTCCCACCGCGTACGCGAAGGACGCGAGCACGACCGCCAGCGTGCCCGCGGCGGCCCACCAGCCTCCGCTCGGGTGCACGCCGGCGAGGACGCCGATACCCACGATCCCGATCAGCAGCCCCGCCAGGCGTCGCCCGCCGAGTCGCTCCTCGGGTGCGAAACGCATCACGAGCAGGAAGTTGAACAGCGGCACGGATGCGTTCGCGATCGCCGCGACGCCCGAGTCGACGTGCTTTTCGCCCCACGCGATCAGCGCGAACGGCACGGCTGCATTGACGGTGCCGAGGACGAGCCCGGGCACTGCCGCGTCCCACAGGTCTCGGAGCGCCCCGCGGACGCCGCTGCGCATGAAGAGGAAGCCGAGTAGGACCGGCGCCGCGAACAACAGCCGCAGCTCGACGAACGCGGCCGGCTCGAAGTCGCGGACGCCGACCTTGATGAAGAGGTACGAGGCGCCCCAGACACCGGAGAGCAGCAGAAGCAGGGTCACGTACCCGCGCATCGGGTTCAGGCTATCCATGCACATCCAAACGTCC
>JBGPYI010000129.1:0-6649 GCA_041493175.1 Gaiellaceae bacterium
GCCATCAGGTCGGCGGCCGACATCCCCGAGGTGGGATGCCCGGACTTCGCGACGGCAGCCGGGCGGATCGAATCGACGCGGAACTGCTGCCCGAGCTCGCGGAGTTCGTTCGCGTCCATCGCCGGCCATTCTAGGAGGCAGGCGTCGTCCCGTGCCGGTGGGGTACGGTCCACTCGTGAAGGTGGCGATCGCATTCGACCACCGGGGTGTCCGCCTGCGTGACGCGGTGCTCGATGCGCTCGCCGGGCACTCCGTGGTGGACCTGGGTACCGACACGGACGCCGTACGGCTCGACTACCCGGACAAGGCCCGCGAGATCGGCGAGGCCATTCTCCGCGGCGACGCCGAGCGTGGAGTCTTCGTTTGCGGCTCCGGTGTGGGCGCCTCGATTGCCGCCTGCAAGCTGCCAGGGATCCGCGCCGCGGTCTGCCACGACGTCTACTCGGCCCACCAAGGCGTAGAGCATGACGACATGAACGTCCTCTGCCTCGGCTCGGAAGTCGTCGGGCCGTCGCTGGCGCGCGACCTCGTCACGACGTTCGTAGCGGCACGGTTCGACGGCGGGGAGCCTTACGTGAAACGACTGCAGATGATCCAAGACTTGGAACGCGAGGCGATTGGCAGTTCATGAATGAACAATCTTGGAGTCCCAGCGCTGGGCCGGCGGAGCCGGGCTTTGCCCGGCGGGAGCCTCATTTCGCTTCTCTCGTCGCCAACCTGAAGGAGGGGGCTCGTGGGAGAACCATGGGTTCCCCCACGTTAGAGGACTTGGAAAGGAACACCTCTCATGCCTGAATCGAACCTGCACAAGCTTTCCGCGCTCGGCCAGAGCGTGTGGATCGATTACCTCTCGCGGCAGATGTTGCAGAGCGGCAAGCTCGCGCGGATGATGGAAGAGGATGCCGTCGTCGGCGTGACTTCCAATCCGACGATCTTCCAAAAGGCGATTTCCGAAGGCGATGCCTAC
Organism: Gaiellaceae bacterium; assembly: GCA_041493175.1. Lineage (GTDB taxonomy): Bacteria > Actinomycetota > Thermoleophilia > Gaiellales > Gaiellaceae > 3-1-20CM-4-69-9. The sequence goes on from JBGPYI010000129.1 coordinate 968, forward strand.
GACGAACAGCTGAAGGAGATCCTGGAAGCGGGCGAGCAGAATCCGAAGGAGATCTTCCTCCAGCTCTCCTCCCACGACATCGCCGAGGCGTGCGACCTGCTGCGCAAGGTATGGGAGGAGGGCAAGGGGCTCGACGGTTACGTCTCGTGGGAGGTCGATCCGAAGCTCGCGTACGACCGCGACGGGACCATCGCGGAGGCGAAGCGGCTGCACGAGTGGATCGAGCGGCCGAATCTCTACGTCAAGATTCCGGCGACCGAGCCGGGGCTCGGCGCGATCGAAGAGATGATCGCCTCCGGCCGCAGCATCAACGTCACGCTGATCTTCTCGCTCGACCGCCACAAGGAAGTGATGGAGGCCTACATCCGCGGCGTCGAGCGGCTCGTCGAGAGCGGCGGTGACCCGTCCACGATCCATTCGGTCGCGAGCTTCTTCGTCTCGCGCGTGGACACGGAGACGGACAAGCGGCTCGATGAGATCGGCGGCGAGGCGACGAAGTTGAAGGGCAAGCTCGGCATCGCCAACGCGAAGCTCGCGTACCAGAACTACCTGGAGGGGTTCGCCACGGCCCGCTGGCAGGAGCTCGAGGCGAAAGGCGCCACCAAGCAGCGGTGCCTGTGGGCATCGACGTCGACGAAGAACCCGGCATATCGCGACGTGATGTATGTCGAGGAGCTGATCGGACCGGAGACAGTGGACACGATGCCGGAGGAGACGATCCAGGCGTTCCAGGATCACGGGAATGTCGCCTTGACGCTCACCAAGGACGTGGCTGCGGCCCGTCAGCTGTTCGAGGATCTGCGGGCGGCAGGGATCGACTACGACGACGTGTCCGAGACGCTCGAGCGCGAAGGCGTCCAGAAGTTCGCGGACTCGTTCATCGAGCTGCTCGACGGGATTCGCGCCAAGCGCGGCGAGTTGACCCCCGCCTGATGGTCGTGGCGTCGCAGCAGCAGTTGGTCGAGCGCATCTGGGCACGCGACGGAACGGTGTGGACCGGCGCCGACGAGGACCACTGGCTCGGGTGGCTGGACGAGCCGAAGCGCATGCAGGAGCGCGCCGGCGAGATCGTCGAGTTCGCGGAGGAGGTGCGCAAGAAGTTCGAGACGTTCGTGCTGCTCGGCATGGGTGGCTCGTCGCTCGCGCCCGACGTGCTCAAGCGCACCTTCGGCGTGAAGAGCTTGCACGTCCTCGACACGACGCATCCAGCGATGATTCGGCACGCCGAAGAGCTCCTCGACCTCGACAAGACGATGTTCATCGTGTCGTCGAAGTCGGGGACCACCCTCGAGACGCTTTCCCACTTCGCGTACTTCTGGGAGAAGACCGGAAACGCCGAGCAGTTCATCGCGGTCACGGACCCGGGCTCTGCGCTCGAGCAGCTGGCGAACACGCGCAGCATGCGCGTGTTCGCAGGGGAGCCGACGATCGGCGGGCGCTATTCGGCGCTGTCGCCGTTCGGGATCGTCCCCGCGGCGCTGATGGGGATCGACGCCGAGAGAGTGCTCGAGAACGCGGTGCGGATGGCGGAGACGTGCAGCGCGGAGGCGAATCCGGGGCTGAAGCTCGGCCTGGAGCTCGGAGAGGGCTGGGCGGAGGGGCGGGACAAGGTCTGCATCGGGGAGACCGAGGGTCGCTTCGGCCTTTGGGCGGAGCAGCTGATCGCCGAGTCCACGGGGAAGCAGGGCAAGGGTCTCGTCCCTGCACCGGGAGAGAGCCCCGACGGGCCGGACCGGCAAGGTGCGCACGTTCAGCTCCCGGACGCGTATTCGATCGGCGGCGAGTTCTTCCGTTGGGAGTTCGCCGTGGCGGTCGCCGGAGCGGTCCTCCAGATCAATCCGTTCGACCAGCCCGACGTGCAGGCTGCCAAGGACAAGACCAAGGAAGTCCTGGCAGCGGGTTCGGAGCCGACGGTCGAGCCGCAAGGCTCACTTGACGAGTTGCTCTCGTCCGCGGAGCCGCCGAACTACATCGCGATCCAAGCGTTCATCGACCCTGTGCGCGAGGGTGAGCTCCGGCCGCTAGTCGATCGCGCGCATCAGACGGGCTGCGTCGTGACGCAAGGCCTCGGCCCGAGGTACCTGCACTCCACGGGACAGCTCCACAAGGGCGGCCCTCCGACCGGCCTGTTCGTCCAGGTCGTCGACGATCCCGGCGACGAGATCCCGATTCCGGGCCAGGAGTTCGGCTTTCGGCGGCTGATCCGCGCGCAGGCGGAGGGCGACTTCCGCTCGCTGCAGGAGCGCGGCCGCAAGATCGTGCGCGTGAGACTGGAGGACCTCTAGTGCAACTGGGAATGATCGGCCTGGGGCGCATGGGGTCGGGGATGACGGAGCGCCTGCGCGAGGCCGGACACGAGATCCAGACCTACGACCCGAACGTCGACGCGCGGACGGCCGGCTCGCTCTCCGAGCTCAAGGAGCAGCTGGAGCCGCCGCGCGCGTTCTGGATGATGATCCCCGCGGGAGAAATCACGGAGAACACCTTTCACCAGCTGCTCGAGATCGCCGCCGAGGGCGACACGATCGTCGACGGCGGCAACTCGAACTTCCGGGACTCGAAGCGGCGGTACGTGGAAGCGAAGCAACGTGGGGTCCATTTCGTCGACGCCGGCGTGTCCGGAGGTGTCTGGGGTCTCGAGGTCGGCTTCTGTCTCATGGTCGGCGGCGACGACGAGCCCGTGCAACGGCTCGAGCCCATCTTCAAAGCGCTCGCGCCGGAAGCGGGGTATGCGCACGTCGGCCCGTCCGGGGCCGGCCACTTCGTGAAGATGGTGCACAACGGCATCGAGTACGGCCTCATGCAGTCGTACGCAGAGGGCTTCGAGATCATGGATCACTCCGAGTACGACCTCGACGCACACGAGATCTCCGGGATCTGGCGCAACGGCTCGGTCGTGCGCTCCTGGCTGCTCGAGCTCCTGCACGCTGCGTTCGAGACGCACGGCTCGAAGCTGGAGGACATCGCCCCCTACGTCGAGGACTCAGGTGAAGGCCGGTGGACGATCAACGAGGCGATCAACGAGAACGTGCCGGCGCCGGTGATCGCTGCGTCGCTCTTCGCGCGCTTCGCGTCGCGCGACGAGATCAAGTTCTCCGCCAGGGTCGCAGCTGCTCTGCGGAACCAGTTCGGCGGCCACGCCGTCAAGGCCGTCGAGCAAGCAAAGCCCGGCCCGGACCCGCGGTGATGCATGGCGCTTCGTCCGATGGCCAACAAAGACCAGTCCCGGTGTCGGACACCGTGACGAAAGTGTCACGAATGTTCCACAGGCGTTGGACACCGTGACGACGACGCCACTTCAAGATAACCCGCTGCTCGAAGGGATGGAGGTCCGGCGCGCGCCGGATGACTGCATCCTCGTCATCTTCGGTGCGTCAGGCGATCTGACCAAGCGCAAGCTCTTTCCGGCGCTCTACTCGCTCGCGTACCGCCGCTTGCTGCCCGAGCACTTCGCGGTGGTCGGCGTCGCACGCTCGGAGGAGACGGACGACGAGTTCAGGGACCGGATGAAGGAGGCCGTGCAGGAACATTCACGCGACGACTTCCGCGACGACGTCTGGGAACTGCTCGCGAGCGGCATGCGCTACGTCGCGATGGACTTCGCCGACGAGGAGCGCGAGGACCGGCTGGCGGAGACGCTCACCGAGCTGGACGAGGAGCGCGGGACGCGAGGAAACCGCGTCTACTACCTTGCGACGCCGCCGAGCGTCTTCGAGACCGTCGTCCATGCGGTCGGCAAGCGGCGTTCGGCGCAAGGATGGGTGCGGCTGATCATCGAGAAGCCGTTCGGCCACGATCTCGCGTCCGCGCGCGAGCTGCAGAAGATGATCGAGGAGTACTTCGAGGAGCGCGAGGTCTTCCGCATCGATCACTACCTCGGCAAGGAGACCGTGCAGAACATGCTCGCGCTCCGCTTTGCGAACGGGATCTTCGAACCGATCTGGAACAGGCAGTTCGTCGACCACATCCAGATCACCGTCGCCGAGACGATGGGCATCGAAGGTCGCGCCGCGTACTACGAGAGCGCGGGCGCGATCCGCGACATCTTTCAGAACCACATGTTGCAGCTCGCCGCGATCACCGCGATGGAGCCACCGATCGACTTCACGGCCGACTCGGTGCGCAATGAGAAGGTGAAGGTACTGATGGCGATGCGCACGCCCGGGCCGAAGTCGGTCGTGCGCGGGCAGTACGGTCGCGGCTACATCGAGGGCGAGGAGGTTCCGGCCTACCGCGAGGAGCCGGGCGTCGACCCGAGCTCGATGACGGAGACGTACTTGGCCGCGAAGCTGTACGTCGACAACTGGCGCTGGGCCGACACGCCCTTCTACGTCCGGACCGGCAAGCGGCTCGCGCGCCGTGAAACGACGATCGCGATCCAGTTCAAGCGTGCGCCGCACCCGCCGTTCGAGGAGCTTTCCGCCGAGCGGCTGAAGGCGAGCGTCCTCATCGTGCACGTGCAGCCCGACGAGGGCGTGTCGCTCGCCATCGGCGTCAAGGTCCCCGGGCAGGGCATGACGATCCGCACGGTGCACATGGACTTCCTCTACGGCGGCGCCTTCCGGACCGGCTTGCCGGAGGCGTACGAACGGCTGATCCTCGACGCGATGCTCGGCGACGCGACGCTGTTCACACGCATCGACGAGGTGGAAGAGCAGTGGGCGCTCGTGGACGCGATCGTGGCGGCCTGGCCGCGCGACCGCCCGGCGTTCCCGAACTACGCGGCGGGAACGTGGGGACCAAGTGCGGCCGACGAGCTGATGGAACGCGACGGGCGGGCCTGGCGTCGGCGGTGAACATTCGCATGAACCAGGTCGGCGACATCCTGGTAGCGGCACCGCAAGCGGAGCCTCAGTGTCGCCGGCGCTAGCGTCGATCCGGGAGATCGAGCGCGAAGTGGCCGCGCTGCGCATCGCGCCGGGCTCGGACGTGCCCTATCAGCGGACGAGCGTGATGACGCACACGGCATGGGTCCCGCCCGAGTGGGTGGAGGCGGCGGAAGACGTCCTGACCGGGCTCGCAGAGCGCCATCCTTCGCGGACGATCGTCCTCGTTCCCGAGCCCGAACGAGAGGACGGGCTCGAGGCACAGGTCGACGTCGAGGTCTTCCAGTCGGGCGAGGGCCGCCAGATCTGTGCCGAGACGATCCGGATCCATCTGAAAGGCAGGCGCGCCTCCGCGCCGGCGAGCGTCGTGCAGCCGCTCTTCCTGCCTGACCTGCCGGTCTTTCTCCGCTGGCGCGGCGTGCCCTCGTTCGGCAGCGACTCGTTCGAGACTCTCGTGGATGTCGTCGATCGCCTGATCGTCGACAGCACCGAGTGGCCCGAGCTTCCCGGTTCGTATGCGCAGCTCGCCGGCGTCTTCGACCGGGTCGTGGTGTCGGACATCGCCTGGGCGCGGACGAGCCGCTGGCGCAGGCAGCTCGCGTCCCTCTGGCCCGGGATCGGGAACGTGGAGCGGATTCGGGTGACCGGCACCGCCGCGCAAGGGGAGCTGCTCGCGGGCTGGCTGCGTTCGCGCCTCGACCGCCCCGTCCAGCTCGAGCACGAGCCGGCCGACCACCTCTTGGCCGTCGAGATCGACGGCAAGCCGGCGCCCTTCCCTCCGGGCGATCCGCCGCCGCCCTCGGACCTACTCTCCGAGGAGCTCGACCGGTTCGAGCGCGACCGCATTTACGAAGAA
>JBGPYI010000050.1:0-10485 GCA_041493175.1 Gaiellaceae bacterium
AAGTCGATCGCGGACGTGCTCGAGATGTCGGTCGAGGAGGCGCTGCAGTTCTTCGCCAAGATCCCCAAGCTGCGGCGGCGCCTGCAGACGTTGCATGACGTCGGGCTCGACTACATCAAGCTCGGGCAGCCCGCGACGACGCTCTCCGGCGGTGAGGCGCAGCGCGTCAAGCTCTCGTCGGAGCTTTCGAAGATCGCGACCGGGAAGACCCTCTACATCCTCGACGAGCCGACGACCGGGCTGCATTTCGCGGACATCGAGAAGCTGCTCGACGTGCTGCAGCGACTGGTCGACTCGGGGAACACCGTCCTCGTGATCGAGCACAACCTCGACGTGATCAAGCAGGCCGACTGGATCATCGACCTCGGTCCCGAAGGCGGCGAGGCCGGCGGCGAGATCATCGCGACGGGCATGCCGGAGCAGATCGCCGACGTCGACGAGTCGGCGACCGGGCAGTTCCTCCGGCACGTGCTCCCGAAGGCTGCGGTCGCCGCTGCCTGAGGCAGCTGCACGTTCCGGGGCGCCGAAGAACGAGAAGGCGTGGTTTCTGCGCGCGCTACTCGTGCTCCAGAGCCCGGGGGCGGTCTTCGCGGCGCTTCGGGACGACTCCGACGAGGCCGCCGAGGCGCGGCAAGACGCGGCCGGGACGATCATCTGGCTGGCCGGCATCGCCGGGGTGCTGGCGACCACCGTTGCGAGCACGCTGCTCGACGACCCGGCGCGGGATTGGGTCGTGCTCGCCGTCTGGGCTTTCCTCGCCGGAGGGCTGTCCGGCTTCACGCTGTACTTCTTCCTCGGGAAGGTCTTGCACGTTGCGCTCCGTCGGCTTGGCAGCCGGGGTAGCTTCCGGCGCGCACGCCACCTGCTCGCCTTTGCGGCGGCGCCCGTCGCTCTTGCGCTCTTCGTCTACTGGCCGGTCCGGATCGCGATCTACGGAGAGGCTCTGTTTAGGTTCGACGGTTCGGACAGTGGCACGACCGGGACTGTGTTCGCCTGGATCTTCTACGTGTTCCTGGTCTGGGCACTGGTCCTGCTCGTCATTGGTGTGCGCACCGTGCACGGGTGGACCTGGGCGCGCTCGGTCGCCGGCGTTGCCTTCACCGCCGCGATCGCCGCGGGACTAGCCGTCGCCCTGACGCTGCTCTACGCGCTCGGCTGAAAACAGCTCGAGCTCGTCCTCTGGCATGGCGTACGTGTGCTCCGGCGCGGGATAGACGCCGTTGCGAACTTCCTCGGCGTACGTCGTGAACGCTCCTCGGATCTCACCGGCAAGGTTTGCGTACCGCTTGACGAAGCGAGGCGCCCGTCCTTCGGTCAGCCCGAGCAGGTCGTGGTATACGAGCACCTGTCCGTCGCATTCAGCTCCCGCGCCGATCCCGATCGTCGGCACCGTCAGCGACTCGGTGATGCGCGCGGCGACCGGGACCGGGACGGCCTCGAGGACGATCGCGAAGCACCCGGCTGCCTCCAGCGACAGCGCGTCGGCCAGCAGTTGGCGCGCCTTGGCGGCCGTCCGGCCCTGCGTCTTGAACCCGCCGAGGATCGTTTCCGACTGAGGCGTCAGGCCGACGTGCCCCATCACGGCGATGCCGGCGGAGACGATTGTGCGCACGCGCGAGAGCGAGGGCCCGGCGCCTTCGAGCTTGACCACGTCGGCGCCGGCTTCCTTGACGAACCTGATTGCGTTGCGCAGAGCGTCCTCGTCGGAGACGTGGTAGCTCCCGAACGGCATGTCGCCGACGACCAGCGGTCGCTCCACGGCGCCGGACACGGACCGGGTGAGGAAGAGCATCTCCTCCATCGTCACCGGAACGGTCCCGTCGTAGCCGAGTACGACCATGCCGGCGGTATCGCCGACCAGCAGGATGTCGATGCCCGCCTGTTCCGCCAGCCGCGCGCCCGACGCGTCGTACGCGGTGACCATGACGATCTTCTCGCCGCGGCTCTTCAGGTCGGCGAGCTGCGTCAGCGTCAGCTTCCCGGGTTTCAGCTCAACTCTCCTTCCAGGACGATGTTGTCGATGAGCCGCGTCGTGCCGATGCGGGCAGCGGCTGCGAGCACCGTCACGTTGCCGAGGTCGAGCACCTCTACGTATTCGGGCTCGAGGCCGTTGAGGGCGCCGCGTGCCGCGGCCACGGGGTCAGACCCCTGGACATGTGCGGAACGTCCGGCTTCGAGCGCGCGTGGCAGCCCCAGCGCGAGCCTGCGCTCCTCGCCCGAGAGGCGAACGTTGCGCGAGGAGAGCGCGAGCCCGTCCTCGTCGCGGACGGTGGGCAGTACTCGCAGCTGGAGGTCGAGGTTCAGGTCACGCACCATGCGGCGCAGGACGGCAGCTTGCTGCGCATCCTTCTGGCCGAAGAACGCGATGTCGGGACGGACGATGTTGAACAACTTGAGACAGACAGTTGCGACACCGCGGAAGTGACCGGGTCGCGCGTTACCTTCGCCGCCCGCGTCCTCGACGTCGACCCAGGTGCGGAAGCCCTCGGGATACATCTCCTGCGGGCTCGGAACGAAGAGCAGATCGACGCCGGCTTCTTCCGCGAGCTTCGCGTCGCGTTCCTCATCGCGCGGATAGCGGTCCAGATCCTCGTTCGCACCGAACTGCGCCTGGTTGATGAAGAGCGACACGACGACGAGATTGCATTCGGCGCGGGCCGCGCGCATGAGCGACAGGTGTCCGTCGTGGAACGCTCCCATCGTCGGCACGAGTCCGACCCGTCCGCGGCCGAGTGCCAGACGAAGCGCCGGGATCGTGCGTACGGTCTTCACTTCGCCGTCGCTTCCGCGAGCACGTCGTACAGTGGCTCGAGCTCGGGTCTGGCGGCGCGAATCGCGCGCCGGTGCGCCTCGACGGTCTTCCAGTCGCCGCGCTCGATGGGACCGGTCAGCTCGAAGTCGTTGTCGATCGTCCTGCGCATCAGCGGGACGAGTGCTTCGGGGGGCGCACCTGCGGCGCGGAAGAGCTCGGACGCCACCGTGTGCAGCGTGACGAGGTAGTTCGACGCGATCGCGGCACCCGCGTGGTAGAGCGGACGTGCATCGTCGGCGAGCGCGAACGGCTTCAGCCCGAGGGTTTCCGCCAGCCAGAAACCCGCGACTTTGGCCTGTTCCCCGTCCGCGGTCACCGCCGCCCACGCTCCGTCGAGCTGTTCCGGTCCTCGCGCGCGCGTGAACGTCTGGAGCGGGTGCATCGAGAAGCGCCGCCGATGCGGATCTAGCGCCGACAGGGGCGTGGCTCCGGAGACGTGCGCGACCCACGGGCCTTTCTCGACCCCTCTGGCGACCTCTGCGATCGAGCCGTCGGGCACGCACAGCAAAACCAGTTGGGCTTCGTCGCCCACGGCGACGCCGCGCTCGCGGAGGCGAGCCGAGACGGCCGAGCCCACGCGGCCGGAGCCGATGACTTTGACGCTCTCGAACACTCGAAGCTCCAGTTCCGTAGCGGATACCGGGCATCGGAAGCGTACACGCGCACTGCTACTCTGCCGTGCCTCGTGGGTCGTCGTTTCCTCCTGGGGCTTGCCCTCGCCGTCGTGTTGGCCGCACCCGGCCAGGCGCGCGCGGCGATCGGCCTCTCGCCTTGTCCGGGGGCCACGAACGGGCTCCAGTGCGGGACGGTGGATGTTCCGCTGGATCGCAGCGGCGGCATGCCCGGCACGATTTCGCTCCACGTCGAGGTCCTGCCGGCGAGCGGACTGCCGCGGGGGACGATGTTCCTGATCGCAGGCGGTCCGGGGCAGGGATCTGCCGGCGCCTACGGTCTGAGCTCCGCCGCAGAGATGCAAAACATGTTCCCCGGCTACACGCTCGTGGCATTCGACAATCGAGGGACCGGGAAATCCGGCGTGATCCGCTGCCCCGCACTGCAGACCTCGACGACTTCGACGATCGAACAGGACGCGGCACTGGCTCGGGACTGCGCCGAGATCATCGGGCCCCAGCGCCGGTTCTATGCGACGCGCGACCACGCAGAGGACATGGAGTCGGTGCGGGTTGCATTGGGTTTGGGGCGCATCGGTCTCTTCGGTGTGTCGTACGGAACGAAGCTCGCAGTTGCTTACGCGCTGGCGCACCCCAGTGCCGTCGAGCGGATCGTCCTCGACTCAGTTGTCGTGCCCACCTATCCCGACCCCTTCGAGCGAAATGTTCTGCGAGAGATGCCGGGCACGCTCAGCGCGTTCTGTGCGGGTGGCATCTGCCGCGGGGCCACTCAGGATTTCTCGGGCGACGTCGTCAAGCTCGCGAATCGACTAGAGGCCCGTCCGGTGAAGGGAAAAGTCATCGCACCGAACGGCGGGCTCCAGGCTCGGCAGATGAACGGTGAAGACCTGATCTCGATGATCATCGACGCGGATCTCTCGCCCGGCCTTGCCGCCGAAGCACCGGCTGCGGTTCACGCCGCCTTGCTCGGGGACGCGCGCCCGCTGTTGAGGCTGTACGACCTCGATCTGCGGACGAGTGTGTTGTCGGCGGAAGATCTGAGCTTCGGTCTCTATGCCGCTACGAACTGTGAGGACGGTCGCTTCCCCTTTGCTCCGGACACTCCGCCTGCCGCGCGCAGAGCGATTCTCGATGCGACGATCGCATCCTTTCCACCCGGCAGCGTCGGCCCATTCGGAAAGTGGGCGGCGCGCATGGGGAATGCGTACTTCTGCGAGCAGTGGCCGACGCCGACAGGAAACACGCCGCTGGGACCGGGACCGCTGCCGGACGTGCCGGTGCTCGCCCTCAACGGTGGCTTCGATCTACGGACGCCTACAGCGAATGCGGTCGCAGTGATCTCCGCGTTTCCGCAGGGTCAGTTGATCACGGTGCCCGGCGTCGGACATAGCGTGTCGTCCGCCGACTTCTCGGGGTGCGCGTCTGACGCAATCAGACAGTGGATCCTCGGAACGCTCCAGCGCTTCCGGCAGGCGTCCTGCCCGCGTGTCCCGCCCGTGGCGAAGATCCTAGGGGCCTTTCCGCGTCGTCCGGCGAGGGCGACGGTGAAGGCCACGCTGGCGGCTGCTTCGAAGACGGTGCGGGAAGCCCAGGCGACATGGCTGCAGATCGTGCTCTCCGGAGTGTCGCTTGCTCCCCGCGGTCTTTACGGCGGCAAGCTCGTGCTCGCGACGCAGGGACTGAGCTTCACTCTGAGCCGCTACAGCGCCGTTCCCGGTGTCCAGGTGACCGGCAAAGTCGAGCTCGTCCCCGGAGGCTTGCCTCTCCTGTACAAGGGCACGGTCCGCGTCTCCGGCCCCGCGGCCGTCGCCGGCACCCTCACGTTCTCGAAGGACTCGGTCTCCGGCAGGCTCGGCGGCCGCTCGGTCAAGGGGTCGTACTAAGAGCTTGCGGCGCGTCCGGGGTCCTGCCTAGACTCCCGTGGCGATGCCGATGTACGAGTACGTCTGCATGAAGTGCGAGGAGCACTTCGAAGAGCTCGTCCGGGGGGATCAGGTGGTCGCCTGCCCGGAGTGCGGCGCGACCAACGCCGCCCGGCAGCTCTCGACGTTCTCGATGGTCGGCACCGCCGGGCAGACCGGCGCATTCAGCAGTGGTGGCGGCTGTTGCGGCGGAAGCTGTGGCTGCGGTCACTGAGCTGACCCGGGCCGACGAGCTGCGCGCTTTCGGCGAGGTCGTCGCCGGCTGTACGAAATGCGCGCTGGCCGGCGGCCGTACACAAGTGGTCTTCGGCTCGGGCGACCCGAGCGCCGACCTGATGTTCGTGGGAGAAGCGCCCGGCTTCCACGAGGACAAGCAGGGCGTCCCGTTCGTCGGCGCGGCCGGCAAGCTGCTCGACCAGCTGCTCGGGGGCATCGGCCTGACACGCGCCGACGTCTACGTGGTGAACGTTTTGAAATGCCGCCCTCCCGGCAACCGCGATCCGCTGCCGGAGGAGATCCAGGCGTGCGAGTCGCACCTCTGGCGGCAGATCGAGCTGATCGAGCCGCGCGTCGTGGCGACGCTCGGCAACTTCGCGACGAAGCTCCTCTCGGGCCGGCCGACCGGGATCACGCGCGTCCACGGCCAGGAGCAGGAGGTGACGCTCGGCGGACGGCGCGTGCTCCTCTACCCGATCTACCACCCGGCTGCCGCGCTGTACACGCCGCGCATGCTCGAGGTGCTGAAGTCCGACTTCGCGAGGCTGCCCGGGTTGATCGGCCGCGAGGTTGCTCCGCCGGAGCCCGTCTACGTCGCGCCGACCGTCGCAGAGCCCGCCGTGCAGCTCGGGCTGTTCTGATCGAAACTCGCTCGCCGGAAGAGACGGAACAGGTTGCTGCCAGGCTCGCCGCAGATCTGCGTCCGGGCGACGTCGTGACGGTCTCCGGTGAGCTCGGCTCCGGCAAGACGACCTTCGTCCGCGGCGCCTGCCGCGCGCTCGGCGTCGAAGGAGCGGTCACGAGCCCTACGTACACCATCGGTCACCGGTACAAGGGCCGCGTCGACGTGTCGCATCTCGACCTCTTTCGCTTCCAAGGCGTCTCCGCGGCGGAGTGGGGGGACCTCGAGCCGTACTTCGACGACGCGGTCGTGTTCGTCGAATGGCCGGAGGCGGGAGCCGGAGCTCTCCCGACTCCGCGGGTCGAGGTCCGGCTCGAGCATGGCGAAGTAGAAGAGCAGAGGCTTGTCACGATTCGCGGCGATGCTGATCCTGGCGTTCGACACGGCGACTGACGTCGCGACGAGTGCGCTCGTCTCAGACGGCGAGGTGCTGGGGGAACGGACGTCGCGTGCGGTCACGGTGCTCGAGGACATCGACGCCCTGCTGCGCCAGGCGGGCGCGCATACCCGCGAGCTCGAAGGGCTCGCCGTCGGCATCGGGCCGGGCAGCTTCACCGGCGTCCGCGTCGGGCTGGCGACCGCCCGCGGGCTCGCGCTCGCGCTCGGCGTCCCCGTGGCCGGCGTCTCGACGCTCGACGCCCTCGCCGCCGGGGCACCGGGTGCCCTGCCCGTGGTTGATGCGAGACGCGGGGAGGTCTTCGTGCTCCAGGGGGAACCTCGAGTGCTCCTTCCCGATCAGCTGGAGCTCCCTTCCGGCACCGTCTGCGTGGGCAGCGGCGCCGTTCGCTACCGCAATGTGCTGGAAGCCGCCGGTGCCGAGGTTCCGCCTGACCAGGACGAGCGCCACGTCCCGCGGGCCCGTTTCCATGCACAGCTGGCCCGCGACTTCGGCCCGGCCGAAGCGGTCGAACCCATGTACCTGAGAGTCCCCGACGCTGATAGAACCACGACATGAGTGCGTCGGTCACCTACGGTTTGCTCTCGTGAGGGAAACCATGTTTCCCTCACGAGCTCCCTCCTTTGGGGATCGCCTCAGCACGCGCGTCGCTGAGATCGCCGCGTGCGCCGAGGAGAACAAGAGGGGAAGCCTCACGGTTTCCCCCACAGCCCCTTCCCTCGCTCATAGGCCGAAGGGCGGCGTATGAGTGCGACCGCGAATCGGGTGGATTTCCGCCGCCTCGAGCTGCGCGACCTCAACGCGATCGAAACAATCGAACGCGACTCGTATCCGACGCCCTGGTCGCGGTCGATGTTCGCCGGCGAGTTGGCCAAGCCGTCCTCGATCTCGCTCGGCGCGTTCGAGCCGGACACGCACGAGTTGCTCGGCTACCTGATCATCTCCCGCTATGTCGACGCGTGGCATGTCATGAACCTCGCCGTCGCGCTCGACTACCGGCGTAAGCGGGTCGCCAGCGGACTGCTCGAGCGGCTGTTCGAGCTGACCGGCGGAGAAGGGCGTCGCGGGTACACGTTGGAGGTCCGGGTCTCGAACGAGGTGGCGATCAAGCTTTACGAGCAGGCCGGTTTCAAGGCCCGCGGAGTGCGTCGCGGCTACTACACGGACAACCGTGAAGATGCGCTGATCATGTGGCGCGATCCTGAGCCGCGTCCCGTTTGATACTCGGACTCGAGACTTCCTGCGACGAGACCGCTGCGGCGGTGATCACGCAAGACGGCCGGATCCTCTCGAACGTCGTCTCATCGCAGGCGGATCTGCACGCGCGCTACGGCGGTGTCGTCCCCGAGGTGGCGTCCCGTCGTCACCTCGAGCTCGTCACACCGGTCGTGCAGGAGGCGCTCGCTGAGGCGGAGACCTCGCTCGACGACGTCGACCTCATGGCCGTGACGGCGGGCCCCGGACTGATCGGCGCGCTGCTCGTCGGCGTCGCTGCTGCCAAGGCGATCGCCTGGGCGCGGCATCTGCCGCTGGCGGCGGTCGACCATCTGCAAGGCCACGTTGCCTCGCTCTACCTCGAGCCGGATCCGGTCGAGCCGCCGTTCCTCTGCCTGCTGGCGAGCGGTGGCCACACGCTGCTCCTCGACGTGCAGGATCGCGGCAGCAAACCCCGAGTCCTCGGCACGACGCTCGACGACGCGGCGGGGGAGGCATTCGACAAGGGCGCACGGCTTCTCGGCCTCGGCTATCCCGGCGGTACGCAGATCGACCGCATCGCGCGTGAAGGCGACCCTCGAGCCTACGAGTTCCCCGTTGCGCGCGTGCCCGGGCTCGACTTCTCCTTCTCCGGTCTGAAGACTGCGCTCCTCTACGCGGTCAGGGACCTGCCGGCGAAGGAGCTCGAACGCCGCCGAGCAGATCTGGCCGCGAGCTATCAACGGGCGATCGTGCGCGCGCTCGTTGAGCGGACGCGGCAGGCTGCCGAGGAGACTGGTGCGACCAGGGTCGCGGTGGTCGGCGGAGTCGCGGCGAACTCCGAACTGAGAGCCTCGCTCCCTGAAGCCACGGCGGCGCCGCCGGCGCTCTGCACCGACAACGCGGCCATGATCGCCTCGGCCGCACGGTTCTCCAACCCCATCCAGTATCCCGGCTATCTTGGGCTCGATGCCTACGCGTCCACCGCGTGAGCCGTTCAACGCTCTGGTGCTTGCGGCTCTCGCGGTCGTCGTCACGGCCGTCCTCATCGCGGCCGGGGGTCGCAGCAAAAGCGTAATCCAGCAGGGAGAGCCGAGCTGGCAGGGGCTCGCGGGTGCACAGCGGCCCCGCGTCGCGGTCGGCCAGCGAGTCATCGTCTTGCTGAAGGCACCGGCGCTGGCGGACCGCGTCGGTAGCGTCGGAGGCCTGGCGACGAGCGAAGAGGAACGGACCTGGACGCAGACCGCTCTCTCGTCGCAGAAGCTGCTCGTGGCGCGCCTGCGCGTCCAGGGCGTCGTCGTCCAACCCGAGTTCAGTTACACGCGCACCGTCAACGGCTTCTCGGCGGCGTTCGACGCGCGCGGCATCGCGCTGCTCGAACGCGCCCCGGACGTTGCGGGCGTCTATCCCGTGCGGGCGGCCTATCCCGCTTCCCTCAGCTCCAGTCTGCTGACGAGCTCCGAGTTCGGCGAGAGTCCGAACATCGGGCTCTCCGACAAAGACGGCCGTGGCGTGACGATCGCTCTGCTCGACACGGGCGTCGATCGCGCCCAGCCTTTCCTCCGCGGTCGTGTCGCTAGTGGCATCGACATCGTCGGCGGTGAAGCCGGCGCGCTGGCGGCTTCGCGCCCGGACGAGCCGACTCAGCTCGAGCGGCACGGCACGGAGCTGGCGGGCCTGCTGGTCGGCTCGGGCGGCCCCGGCGCGCTCGCGGGCGTTGCACCGGGTGCGACAGTGCTGCCGATCCGCGTCGCGGGGTGGCAGCGAGACGCCTCCGCGAGCTGGGCCGTCTATGGACGCACCGATCAGGTCCTCGCCGGGCTCGAGCGCGCGGTCGACCCGAACGGCGACGGCGATGCGCACGATGCGGCGCGTGTTGCATTGGTCGGGGTCGCGGAGCCGTTCGCCGCTTTTGCCGACGGGCCCGCTGCGCGTGCCGCTGCCGGCGCGACGCGTCTCGACACGCTGGTGGTCGCTCCCGCCGGCAACGATGGTCCTGCCGGACCCGGGTACGGCAGCGTCGCGGGCCCGGGAGGGGCGCCGGCAGTCCTGACGGTCGGTGCGGTGGATCTCCGGCCGCGCTTCGGACAGGTGCGTGTCGTTCTGCGCGCAGGGCTTCGGGTCGAGCTCGACGGGATGCGACCCCTCGCCGGGGCAGTCACGCCTCCGCGGCCGCTCGACGTGGGAATCGGCGCGCCGAGATCGCAGACGACCGGGCCCGCCGGCTATCGCGGAGCCGTTCCGCTGCTCGACTTCTTCGACCTACGCGGCTCCAGTCTGGTCGCCGGCCGCGCCGCGCTGCTCCCTGCAGGAGCCGATCCCAATGGATCGGTTGCGAACGCCGCTCAGGCAGGAGCTGTCGCCGTGCTGTTCTACGGCGCAGATCTTCCGGCAGGCGGGATCGGCCTCGACGAGAGCGCTCCAATACCGGCGGTCTCCGTTCCCGAAGACGTGGCGCACACGCTGCTGGCCAGGGTCCGCAACGGCATACAGGCGACGGTGTCGCTCGGGGCCGTGCGGACCGAGTCGAACGCAGGCGAGGGGAGGGTGATGCGCTTCTCCTCGACCGGCCTGGCGTTCGACGGCCGCGTGAAACCTGAGGTCGTGGCGCCCGGCGTCGCGCTCGAGAC
>JBGPYI010000206.1:0-3431 GCA_041493175.1 Gaiellaceae bacterium
CCTGCACCAGCTCGGAATGGAGTCGGCCATGGTCGTCCCGCTCACCGCCGCCGGGCGCACCTTCGGCGGGCTCATGCTCGTCTCCTCCGACCCCGCTCGTCTCTACGACGAGGACGACCTCGAGTTCGCGAAGCACCTCGGACGCCGCGCCGCGGTCGCAGTCGACAACGCACGCCTGTATCGCGCGGCCGAGGAACGTGCGCGTGCGGCGATCGTCGTCGAGCACGTCGCCGACGGCGTCCTGCTCGTCGATCAGAGCGGGATCATCAGGCTCTGGAACCCGGGGGCGGAGCAAATCACCGGCCTCGCGGCGAAGGACACGGTCGGCCGCACCACGGCGGAGGTCTTCTCGCCGTGGGAGACGATCGCGGACCTCGCGAAGCGCGACGAGCCGCGGCCGCAGACACAGCCCGTCGAGATCAACGGCCGCGAGCTTTGGCTGTCGATCACCGGGGTCGGCTTCGACGGCGGAACCGTCTTCGCCTTCCGCGACCTGACGGCGGAGCGCGCGGTGGAAAAGCTGAAGTCAGACTTCGTCTCGACTGTCTCGCACGAGCTGCGCACGCCGCTCGCCGCGATCTACGGAGCTGCTCTGACGCTCCGGCGCGAGGACATCCCGCTCGGCGAGCCGCAACGCAGCGGTCTGCTGGAGGTGATCGCGAGCGAGTCCGACCGACTGGCACGGATCGTGAACGCCATCCTCTGGGCGAGCAGGCTCGAATCGGGGACGATGCAAACGACGATCGAGAAGTGCGACGGCATCGAGATCGCGCGCAGCGTCGTCGATGCCGCCCGTCACTACATCCCGCCCGGCATCGAGCTTACGATCAAGACACCGAAGAAAGCGCCGCTGGTCGCCGCCGACCCGGACAAGGCGCGCCAGGTCCTGACGAACCTCGTCGACAACGCGGTGAAGTACTCACCCGACGGGGGCAGGGTCACCGTCTCGGTCACGGTCGCGGGATCGCAACTGCGCTACGCCGTTCGCGACGAAGGCCTTGGAGTGCCTCCCGCGGAGCACCGGCGGATCTTCGAGAAGTTCTACCGGCTCGATCCGGATCTGACCCGCGGCGTCGGCGGAACCGGGCTCGGTCTCTACATCAGCCGCGAGCTGCTCGAACAGATGGGCGGCCGGATCTGGGTCGAGTCGAGTGGCAGCAACGGCTCGACCTTCGTCGCCGAGCTCCCTGTCGCCGCTACCTAAGGAAGATTCCAACTCCGAGTCCCATTTAGCCTCCTTGGTGATTCCAGTCACCATCCCTCCCCACCCAGGTCGGAAACCGCTGCAGCACCCCGGCTGCGTCAAGTAGATTCGCGACGTCCGTGCGAAGGGGCTCGATCGTCCAGCTGATCGTGATCGGCGTCCTGGCCGGCGCCGTTGCGTCTGCCGTCGCGCTCATACCCGACTGGCTGCCGAGCTCGGCGTCGCGGGAGGCCGGCCGCATCGACTTCGTCTTCTGGTTCGTGACGGGGATCTGCATCTTCGTCTTCTCCATCGTCGCCGCGGTCACCCTGTACTCCGTCTGGAAGTTCCGAGTTAAACCGGACGACGACTCCGACGGGCCGCCGATCCACGGGCACACGGGGCTCGAGATCCTCTGGACGGCGGTTCCGGCGCTTCTCGTGACGGCGATCGCGATCGTCAGCGCAATCGTGCTCGCCAAGGATGACGCTGCAGGTGCGAACCCTCTGCGCGTCAACGTCTACGCACAGCAATTCTTCTGGAGCTTTGATTACCCGGGCTACGCCGACAAGACCTCGAATGTCCTGCGGCTCCCGGTCAATCGCTCCGTCGTGCTCACCATGCACTCGAAGGATGTGATCCACTCGTTTTGGGTGCCTGAGTTCAGACAGAAGCAGGACCTCGTGCCGGGGATCCACGCGACCGTTCACATCACGCCGAACAAGGTCGGGACCTATCCGGTCATCTGCACCGAGCTGTGCGGGCTGGGGCATGCGCTGATGCGCTCGCGCGTCGTCGTCATGGAGCCGAACGCGTTCGAGAAGTGGGCGGAGAAGAAGGGACAATGACGAGCGTCGCCCAGCACGCCGGCGTCGTGCACCACGGGCCGCCACCTCCGCCGCACGGTTGGCGCCGTCTCCTCTACCCGGGGTTCCTGCGGGCCGCCTGGATGGTGCCGCTCTTCTTCGGGATCGGCAGCGCGATTGTCGTGCTCTGCCGCTGGTGGGGCGGCTGGCAGCCGATCTGGTTCGGCGAGATCATCGTCCTCGTCGGCGCGCTGACGGCCGCGCCGATCGGCTTCCTCGCGGGCATCGGCGCCTTTGACTACTGGGTTCGTTACGTGATCGGCGCGCCGACCGAACCGGAAGACCACTCGGGGCACGGCGCGTACAGCTGGCGGGACTACTTCCGCGTCAACACCGATCACAAGGTGATCGGGATGCAGTACCTCGCGACCACGATCTTCTTCTTCCTCGCGGGCGGCCTCCTGGCGATGCTCGTGCGTGCCGAGCTCGCCAAGCCGGGGATGCAGTTCTTCGACAACCAGACCTACAACGGGCTCTTCTCGGTCCACGCATCGCTGATGATCTTCCTGTTCGTGATTCCGGCGTTTGCCGGGCTCGCGAACTTCGTCGTGCCGCTGATGCTGGGCGCACCCGACATGGCGTTCCCGCGCCTCAACGCGCTCTCGTACTGGCTGCTGCCGATCGCCGGGATCATGATGCTGTCCAGCTTCTTCGTCCCCGGTGGCGCATTCGCCGCCGGCTGGACGGGCTACGCGCCGCTGTCGGTCCACCAGCCCATGGGGACGATCTTCTTCAACATGGGCGTCCAGTGGGCGGGCGCGAGCTCGATCATGACCGCACTCAACTTCCTGGTCACGATCATCACCATGCGCGCGCCCGGCATGACCTTCTGGCGTATGCCGCTGCTCGTCTGGGCGAACTTCACGACGTCGCTGCTCGTCGTGATCGCGACGCCGTTCATCGCCGGCTCGCAGTTCTTCGTCATGTTCGACCGCGTCATGCACACGCACTTCTTCGACGTGGCCGGCGGCGGCTATCCCCTCGGCTACCAGCACATCTTCTGGTTCTACTCGCACCCGGCGGTCTACATCATGATGCTGCCCGGTTTCGGCATCGCCTCGGAGGTCATCTCGGCGTTAAGCCGGAAGCCGATCTTCGGCTACCGGCTGATGGCCCTGTCGCTGATGGCGATCCTCGTGCTCGGCTTCTCGGTCTGGGCACACCACATGTTCGTTTCAGGCATGGCCCCCTGGCTGCGCGTGCCCATGATGATCACCACGCTGATGATCGCCGTGCCGACCGGCATCAAGGTGTTCTCGTGGCTGGCGACGATCTGGGAAGGGAAGCTCAACTTCGCCACCCCGATGCTGTGGGCGGTCGGGTTCGTCTCGATGTTCGTGATCGGTGGCCTCTCCGGGATCTACCTCGGAGCCGTTCCGATC
>JBGPYI010000182.1:0-4855 GCA_041493175.1 Gaiellaceae bacterium
GCCTCGTACTTGCGCACGAACAGGTAGGCGATGAACGTCTGCGGGACGAAGCCGCCGCCGAAGCTGTCGACCGCGAACAACGCGGACAGGCGCATCACGATTCCTCGTGAGCGGTGAAGGGGCGGCAGCGGTTCCGCTTCGAGCTCACCGCCACGCTCGACCGCGGGCGAGAGCTTGGCGGCTGCGACCAGTCCCGCTGCGGCGGCGAGGGGGTAGGCGAGTAGCCATCGCGGCGACGAGCCGACGAGCGCGATCAGCGCGCCGAGCGAGCCGGCGAGCGTCGCGACAGTGTTGTAAGTGCCGAAGAGGCGGGTGGTTTCGCCGCCGGCGTGGGGCAGCATCGCCTGCTCGAGCGAGGTGAACGGCCCCGATTCGACGACATCGGTCGAAACGGTGCCCGTCAACGCCGCGAGGATCAACGCAGGTAGCCAGCTCGTCAGTGCGAAAACGGTGCCGGCGCCGGCCATGACGACGAACAGGAGCCGGTAGGAGCGGCGCCGCCCGAACCGGTCGCCGTAGCGGGCGATCAACACCGAAACGGCCGCGATCCCGCCGAGGAGCCCGGCGAGGACGGCGCCGACAGCTGCATCCGAGAGGCCGCGGCGCGCGAGGGTGACGCCAATCAGGACGGAGCCGAGGCCGTAGGCGACGGCTCGTGCACCCTGTGCGGCGACGATTCGGCGTGCGTCCGCGCTCAGGCGCGTTCCTCGTAGACCGCAGCGCCACCGCTGGCCGGACAGAAAACGTACAGCGCGCGACCGACCGGATCCCAGCCGGTCGTGTGTGCGCCTTGCTCGGTCTCGACCGTCTCCAGCGGCTCGAGCCGATCGCTGTCGAAGCTGCAGACAAGCCCCGGGTCGCCAATCGCAACGTACAGTCGCCGCAGGTCACCGTCGTGCATGACGACGTCCGGCACGCCGGCTAGCGGCAGGCTCGCAATGGCCTCGCCGCTATCGCGGTCCAGGACGACGAGGTCGCCGCCGTCGGCTGCACAGAAGAGCCGGCCGGCATCGAGCCAGAGCCCGTGAGGGCCTGCGCTCGGTACCTCGAGGGCACGCTCGACTACGGCTCGCTCGCAGTTGATGACGACGATCTGTGCCGGCTTCTGGATGTTGGCGTAGACGACGTCTCGCTGAGGGTCGTAGACGGCCCAGCGCGGCCGCCCCGGCAGCGGCAGTTCCGCGATCAAGCGTAGTGAGTCCAGGTCGATGACCGAGGCGGTGCAGTTTTCGCCCAGCGGCTCACCGAGGTTGAAGCTGTAGAGGTGGCGCCGTTGTCGGTCGTAGGCGAGCGCGTTCGGATGCGGTCCGACCTCCGTCTGTCCGAGCAGTTGCTCGTCCGAGCAGCGGAAGACGCTGACGCGGGCGGCGCGTCGGTCGCTCGAGAAGAGCAAGTCGTGCTCTTCGTCGATCAAGACGCCGGCGACGCCGGGCAGCTCCGCGGGGAGGGCACGCAGGTAGGCGCGTGCCTTGCAGTCGAGCACGTCGATCCGGTCGGCGCCCGTGTTGGCAACGTAGAGTCGCCTCCCAGCCCGGTGAACGTCAGCGTGGTCGAAGCCGGGCTTGGGACCCGGCGGGATCGGGATGAAGCCTGTGCGGACGAGACCCACGTCAGGCGTTGGCGTCCGCGGCGGTGACCTCGTTCTTGCACCAGGCGTAAAGCGCGTCGTAGACCGGCAGCGAGAGCTCTAGCTGCCGGTGGTCACCGAGGTTCAGCAGGTGGAAGCCCTCGGCGACGGCGAGCAGGCCACGTGACTGCGGCGTTACATCGCGATCGTCGGCGACATCGGCGCCGTGGACGATGCGGGCGAGCAGCTGGAGCGGCCGGTCGTCGAGCTTGTATTCGTCGAGCAGCACCTCGAACGAGCAGAGCCCGTCACGGTGGGTGTACTTCGCGCCCGGCGCATCGTAGGAGTGCGCGCCCTCGCGCTCGGCGACCTCGAGTACCTCGTCGGCGGGGACGTAGAGGAACTCCGCCATCGGGTCGATGAAGTTCTTGATCAACCACGGGCAGGCGATCCGGTCGGTCTTTGGTCTTTCGCGCGTCACCCAGTTCATCTCATGCTCCTTTCGCCGTGATGGGCGCTGCGTAGGAAGCTCGTAAACTAGTCGGAGGAGATCGGCGGTCGTCGTTAACGCCTGTGATTGACTAGCCGCCGTGGACGCGCCAACGCGCTGCGCGGTCGTGACGGGGGCTGCAACCGGCATCGGCCGTGCAGCGGCGCACGCGCTCGCCCGGAACGGATACGCAGTCGCCCTGGTCGGCCGTCGTCCGGAGCCGCTCGAGCAGCTCGTGGCCGAGCTTCGCGAGAGCGGCGGGGACGCGATCGCGGCTCCTGCGGACGTCGGCACCACCGTCATCGACCCGACGTCTGCCTAAGCCCGAGCCGGTTCGAGTCCGTGGACCGCCTTAGCTCTCCACACGACCGCCAGATCCTCCACCTGGCGCTGCCGGCACTTGGCGCGCTCGCGGCGGAGCCGCTTTACGTCCTCGTCGACACGGCAATCGTCGGACACCTCGGCCGGCCGCAGCTCGCAGCGTTGGGACTCGCGGGGACAGTGCTTGCCGGGGCGTTCACGATCTTCAACTTCCTCACCTACGGCACGACGGCAGTCGTCGCGCGAGCTTCCGGCGCAGGCGAGCACGAGCGCGCGGCGCGGCTAGCGGCACAGGCGCTCTGGGTCTCGCTCGGGATCGGCCTGCTTTTGCTCGTCGCCTGCGAGGTGCTCGCCGGTCCACTCCTGCGGGCTCTCGGGGCTCATGGGAGGTCAGGCGATTACGCGCTGACCTATTTCCGGATCGCGGCGTTCGGGCTGCCGGCGGCCCTCGTGGCGCTCGCGGGACAGGGTTACCTGCGCGGTGTCTCGAACATGCGGCGGCCGCTCGAGATCGTCGTCGTCGCGAACGTCGCGAACGCCATCCTGGAAGTGCTGTTCGTTTACGGGTTCCACTGGGGCATCGCCGGCTCTGCTGCGGGAACGGCAATCGCCCAGACGGGCATGGGGCTTGCGTTCGCCGTCGAGTTGCTGCGGCCCCACGCCGACTCGAAGCGGCCAAGCCTGAGTGCGATGCGCCCGATGATGCGCGTCGGCAGGCAGATCTTCGTCCGGACGGCTGCCTTGTACGCGTCCTTTCTCGTCGGCGCGTCGGTCTGCGCGCGTATGGGCGATCCGCAGCTCGCCGCACATCAGATCGCGTCGCAGCTCTTCTTCTTTCTCGCACTGATTCTCGACTCGGTTGCGATCGCGGGCCAGGTGATCGTCGGCCGCATGCTCGGCGCGGGGGATCCCGAGAGCGCACGTGCGTCGGCTGTGCGGATGATCGGGTGGTCGGTCGTGGTCGGCGCTGCGTTCGCCGTCGTTCTGCTGCCGCTTGCGCACGTTGTGCCGCGCGCCTTCACGAGCGACCCGGTCGTGCTACACGAGGCGGCGGAGCTCTGGCCGTATTTCGCGTTGATGCAGCCGCTTGCCGGTGCAGTCTTCGCGCTCGACGGGATCCTGATCGGCGCAGGCGACACGTCGTACCTCATGTGGTCCATGTTGGCCGCGAGTGCCCTCTTCATCACGCTCGCTTCGATGGCTCTCACTCTCGAGTGGGGCATCGTGGGCGTCTGGATCGCCCTCGACGTCCTGATCGCGGCGCGGCTCGCCCTGCTCTCGGTCCGCTTCGCCGGCCGGCGGTGGGCCGTCGTCGGCTGGAGCTAGCAACAACCGGTATCGCTAGGTGAAGATGATCTGGCCGCCGGCCGCCTTCTCGTAGAACTCGCCGACGGAGATGATGTCCTCGACCTGGGGGACGAAGTCCTCCTTTGTGAGACCGAACATGTCGACGCTCGCCTTGCAGGCATAGAGCTGTGCTCCGGAGTCGGCGACGAGCTCGATGAACTCCGGGATCGGCGGGATGTCGATCTTCTCCATCTGCCGCTTCATCATCTTCGTCGCGAGCGCGGAGAAGCCGGGAAGCGCACCGAGCAACGTCGGCATGTGCAGGCCGGGGTTGCCGACGGTGGCGACTTTGATCTTCTCGTAGCGGTCCTTGCGGATTGCGTCGAGTCCGAAGAAGGTGAAGAAGAGGTCGGCCTCGATCCCGTCCATGCGGGCGCCGTTGGCCATGATCAGGCCGGGGTAGATGCCCTCGAGCGAACCCTTGGAGACGACGATCGCGACCTTCTCGATCGTCTTCGGCTCGGTTGCGTCGAGCTGTGTCTGTTCAAGCATGGTGGTCATCGTTGCGCTCCTTTCTAGATGCAGCCGCGGGGCTTGGGGATGCCGCCGATCTTGGCGGCGAGCTTGGCCGGCCCCTTGGGGAAGAGCTGGTAGAGCTCCTTGATCGGCACGCCCGACTCCTTGCCGAGCGAGCGGATCGACGGGGCGCTGCCTGTGGTGAGGTAGCGCTCGCGCATGAACTTGACGACGAGCCGGTGGCGGTCGGTCAGCTCGGGGATGCCGTTCTCGCGCGCGATCTCCTCTGCGAGCCGCTCGTTCCATTGCTGCGGATCGGTCAGGAAGCCTTCGGCGTCGACGTCGACGCTGGTCTCGGCGATCATCGTTGCAGTCATCTCGTCCTCCTTAGCTCGCGTGTGCTTTGACCTGTTTCTTGCCGGCTGTCGGCATGGCCGGACCGAGGCCGGGGATGTCCCTCCCGGGGAGCAGCGCGTGCCAGTAGGCCCACTGGAACATCAGCTTGCCGAGGTGGTTGAGGCGCGACTCGCGCAGCAGCGGCAGCGGTCCGAAGTGGCCGGGCAGGGGCTCGGTCTCGTAGTTGAAGTCGATCAGCAGCGCCTTGTGGAAGCCGGTCTCGATGAAGCAGTTGGCGTGGCCGTCGTAGCTCGCGTCGAGCTCCTTGTCCGCGAAGA
>JBGPYI010000102.1:0-7695 GCA_041493175.1 Gaiellaceae bacterium
AAAAGGAAAAGGCGGCGGGCTCCTAGCTTTCGGAGTCGGCCAGCCCGAGAGCCTTCTCGAGCGCCGGCTTCGGCTGGGCGCCGCTAAGGCAGCGCTTGCGCTGCCGACCAGAGAAGGCCGCGGGGCTTTGCCGCGCGGCCGCTAAGGCGAGCGCTTGCGCTGCCGACCAGAGAAGGCCGCGGGGCTTTGCCGCGCGGCCGCTCAATCGGCGATCGGCGCGCGAAGTCCTAGTCGATCGAAAGGCCGAGAGCGCGCTCCAAGGCAGGCTTGGGTTGCGCGCCGATCGCCGCGGCGGCAGGCTCGCCGTTCTTGAAGAGGATTATCGTCGGGATCGACTGGACCCCGAAGCGCTGAGAGAGCGCCGGCTGCTCGTCGATGTTCACCTTGACGAGTTTGAGGTCGCCGTTACGCTCCTCCACGATCCGGTCGAGCACGGGAGCGACCGCGTGGCACGGCCCGCACCACTCCGCCCAGAAGTCGACGATCACGGGCTTGTCGCTCTGGAGGACTTCCTCTTCGAAGCTCTGTTCGGTCACTGTGGTTGCCATTCAGTCCTTCCTAGGCAGCGTTTGCGCTGCCGGCCATAGGAGGTCGTGGAGCTTGGCTCCGCGACCGTTCTAACGAATCCATCGGTCGTACCCAGGGTGCAACGCTCCGAATCGTGAAGTTGTTCCATCCCTAGAATCGAAGCGATGTTCAAACCGCTGCCGCAGTATCCAGATCACCCTGCCCTCGAGGAGGAGATCCTCGCCTGGTGGGAAGAGGCGCGGATCTTCGACCGGCTCCGGGAGCGCAACCGGGGCGGCCCCCACTGGAGCTTCTTCGACGGCCCGAAGACGGCGAACACGACTGACGGCCTGGGCGTCCACCACCTCTGGGGCCGCACCTACAAGGACGTCTTCCAGCGCTACAAGGCGCTGCAGGGGTTCGACCAGCGCTACCAGAACGGGTTCGACTGCCAGGGCCTGTGGGTCGAGGTCAAGGTCGAGCGCGACCTCGGGCTGAACTCGAAGCGGGAGATCGAGGAGTACGGGCTCGACGCGTTCGCCCGTCGCTGCCGCGAGCTGGTCGCGGAATCGGCGCGCGTCGTCACGCGGCAGTCGATCCGGCTCGGGCAGTGGATGGACTGGGGGAACGACTACTACACCTTCAGCGACACGAACATCGAATACATCTGGCGTTTCCTGAAGACGCTGCACGAGCGCGGTTGGCTCCATCAGGGTCACCGTTCGACCGAGTGGTGTCCACGCTGCGGCACGTCGATCTCCCAGCACGAGCTGTCGCAGTCGGACGTCTACCGCGACAAGTCGGATCCGTCACTCTTCGTCCGCTTCCCGCTGAAAGGACGTGACCGGGAGTCGCTCGTCGTCTGGACGACCACGCCGTGGACGCTGCCGGCGAACGTCGCGGCCGCGGTCAATCCCGAGGCCGAGTACGGCAAGCAAGACACCGGTGAATGGGTCGCAGTCGAACGCTTCCCGGAGGACACTTTCGTGGAACGGGTGCGGGGGTCAGACCTGGTCGGGCTCGAGTACGAAGGGCCGTACGACCACCTCTCACCCGCGCAGGAGATCGTGCACCGCGTGATCCCCTGGGACGAGGTCTCCCTCGAGGAAGGGACGGGCGTCGTCCACATCGCGCCGGGTGCCGGCACCGAGGACTTCGAGCTCTCGAAGGTGCACGACCTGCCGGTGCTCGTCCCGGTGGACGAGAGCGGGCGCTTCCTGCCCGAATACGGCTGGCTGCACGGAACCTCGACCGTCGAGGCCGCCGACCAGATCGTCGGCGATCTGCGCGAGCGCGGGCTGCTGGAGCACTCGGAGACGTACGTCCACCGCTATCCGCATTGCTGGCGTTGCGAGACGCCGCTGATCTTCCGCGTCGTGGACGACTGGTTCATCGCCGTCGACGAGCTTCGGCCGAAGCTCCTCGAAGCGAACGCGAGCGTGCAGTGGACGCCCGCGTTCTACGGCAAGCGCATGGACGACTGGCTGCGGAACATGGGCGACTGGAACATCTCGCGCAAGCGCTACTTCGGCCTGCCGCTGCCGATCTACCCGTGTGCGTGCGGCCACATAAACCTGATCGGCTCGAAGGCGGAGCTCGAGGAGCGTGCCACGTCAGGGCTCGACCAGCTCGAAGAGTTGCACCGCCCGTGGGTCGACAACGTGCCGATTCGGTGCGAGTCGTGTGGCGAGGAGGTTCGACGCGTACCGGAGGTCGGTGACGTCTGGCTGGACGCCGGCATCGTTCCCTTCTCGACGCTCGGCTGGCAGAACCCCGAGTGGATCTCCGAGGGCTACGCGACGGGAGCGGCGAAGGGCCTCACCCGCGCGGACCTTCCCGACCACGCGTACTGGGAGAAGTGGTTTCCCGCGCACTGGGTGACGGAGATGCGCGAGCAGATCCGGCTCTGGTTCTACTCGCTGCTCTTCATGTCCGTCGTACTCGACGGCCGCGCGCCTTACCAGCAGGTGCTCGGACACGAGGACGTGCGCGACGAGCATGGGCATGAGATGCACGGCTCGCGCGGGAACACGATCGAGGCGGAGGAGGCGCTCTCCCGCATGGGCGCCGACGTGATGCGCTGGATGTACTGCGAGCAGGCACCGACGCAGGGCGTGAGGTTCGGCTACACGCCCGCGGGCGAGATCAAACGTCGTCTGTTGACGCTGTGGAACTCGGTCAAGTTCTTCGTCGACTACGCGAACGTCGGAGGCTTTCAGCCGAAGCCGGGCAGCACGGAGACCTCGCAGGCGCTCGACCGCTGGCTGTACGCCCGCACCGATCAGCTGGTCGCGGACATGCAGGACGCGTACGACCGGTTCTGGACACCCGACGCGACGCGCTCCTTCATGGCGTTCATCGACGATCTCTCCAACTGGTACATCCGCCGCTCGCGGAGGCGTTTCTGGAACGGCGACGCGGAAGCTCTGCAGGCGCTCTGGCACGCGCTCAGTCGCAGCGTGCAGGTGATCGCACCGGTGATGCCGTTTCTCGCCGATCACCTCTGGCGCGTGCTGCGCACCGACGACCAGCCGGACTCGGTCTTTCTCGAGCCGTGGCCCGAGCGAGGCGCACTCGACGAGCAGCTGCTCGAGGAAGTCGCCGAGGTGCGCAGCATCGTCGAGCTCGGGCGCCAGGCCCGCGGAGAAGCCGGCCTGAAGCTGCGCCAGCCGCTCCGCCGCATGGTCGTCCAGGGCGCCGAGAAGGCGAAGGGCCACGCCGAGGAGATCGGCGAGGAGCTGCGCATCAAGGAGGTCGAGTTCGGGCCCGTCGAGGCGACCGAGTTGCGCGTCAAGCCGAACCTGCCTCTCCTGGGCCCGAAGCTCGGGAAGGAGCTGGGCGCGGTCAGGGCGGCGCTACAGGCAGGCGAGTTCGAGCAGCTCGAAGGCGGGGGAGTTCGAGTCAACGGCCATGAGCTCCGGGCCGACGAGATCCTCGTCGAACGCGGCGCGCGTGAGGGTTGGGCGCTCGCAGAAGCCGACTCGCTGACGGTCGCAGTGACGACCGAGCTCGACGACGAGCTGCGGAAGGAGGGTCGCGTCTACGACCTCACTCATCAGCTGAACACGATGCGCAAGGAAGCGGGACTTGCGCTCACGGACCGGATTCGAGTGGTCCTGCCAGAGTCCGCTGCCGACCTGCTCGACTACGAGGACCGCATCAAGGACGAGGTCCTGGCGACAGAGATCGTCGCGGGGAGGGTGACGGACCCGCAGATCGAGAAGCTCTAGGCGAACGCGGCGCGCAGCCGCTCGAGACCGCGATCCAGGATTTCGTCGCTCACCGCGAGCGAGAGCCGTGCCCAGCCTGCGCCGCGCGCGCCGAACCCTTCTCCCGGCGCGACCGCGACCCGGTGCTCGACGAGCAGGCGGTCGACCGTGACGCCGTCGGGCAGGCGGAACCAGACGAAGAAGGTGCCCTCCGACCGCGCCTCGATCCCCTCGAGCGCAGCGATCGCGCGGTCGCGGCGGCGCTCATAGGTTGCGCGACGCTCCTCGACTGAATCCTGCGGTCCGGTGAGCGCGGCGATCCCCGCCTCCTGGATGGGCCGGAAGATCCCGGCGAAGGTGTGGTCCTGTAGGAGCTCGATGCGGCGCACGAGCTCCGCGTTGCCCAGCGCGAACCCGAGGCGCCACCCGGCCATCCCGTAGCTCTTCGACATGCTGAACAGCTCGATGCCGACGTGGCGCGCACCGTCGACCGCGAGGAAGCTTTGCGGGCGCCGCCCGTCGAAGACGAGGTCGCCGTAGGCGAAGTCGTGCAGGATCCATGCCTCGCTGCGCTTGGCCCACCGGACTGCTTCCTCGAAGAGACCATCGGGCACTATCGCCGCAGTGGGGTTCGAGGGGAAGTTGAGGTACATCGCGTCCGCGGGGACGTCGAAGCCTGAGAACCGCACGTGCGTCGCACCCGCGAGCGCGATTGCGGAGAAGTAGTCCGGATAGCCGGGATCGGGAAGGACGATCGTGCCGCCGCTCTCGATCGCGCAGAGCGCGAACTCCATCAGGCCGGTCTTCGTCCCGGGCAGAACCGCAACCTCGCGGGCCGAATCGAGGTGTACGCCGTAGACCTCGCCGTAGCGCACTGCGATCGCCTCTTTCAGCGCGGGCAACCCCGAGAACGGTGCATAGCCGTGAACGTCATGGCGCTCGGCGGACTCCGTCAGCGCTCGGACGACGTGCTCAGGAGGCCCGATCTCCGGATTGCCGCGGCCGAGATCGACGAGCGGCTCGCCGCCCCGCGCCGCCGCCACTGCGACTCGCGCGAGCAGCGCTGCGAAGTACTGCTCCGGAAGGCGGTTCAGCCGCTCTGGGCGCTCGCGCACCCCGCGACTCTAAGCAGCCGACGTCTCTGCTCGACGCAGCTCGACGGGTAGCCGGAAGACGACGTCCTCGTAGACCGACGAGAACGGCGTGATGTCGCTCACGCCCTGAGCACGGAACCAGTCGCACACACCTGCCACGAGCCGCTCCGGCGCCGACGCGCCCGAGGTCAGCCCGACCGTCTCCACGTCGTCGAACCAGCGCTCGTCGATCTCCGTCTCGTCGTCGATCAGGTGCGCCTTGACGCCGGCCACGCATGCAACTTCGACGAGACGGTTCGAGTTGGACGAGTTGCGCGAGCCGATGACGAGCAGCAGGTCGATCTTGTCCAGCAGCTCCTTGACCGCCCACTGGCGGTTGGAGGTCGCGTAACAGATGTCCTCACGCTGCGGACGGTGGATGTGCGGAAAGCGGCGCTTCAGGACGTCGATGATCTCCGTCGTCTCGTCGACCGAAAGGGTGGTCTGCGTGATGTACGCGACGGGCGTGTCAGCGGGAAGCTCGAGCGCTTCTGCGTCCTCGACACTCTCGACGAGCACCGTCGCGTCCGGGGCTTCGCCCATCGTCCCGACGACCTCTTCGTGCCCGGCATGTCCGATCAGGACGATGCGCCGTCCTTCCGCCGCATAGCGCCGCGCCTGAACGTGCACCTTCGTCACGAGGGGGCACGTGGCATCGATCGTGGTCTGCCTGCGGACGGCGGCGCTCTCGTAGACCGACGGGGCAACACCGTGAGCCGAGAGCACGAGGATTGCTCCGGGCGGGGCCTCCGTCTCGTCCTCGACGAAGACGGCTCCGCGTTCTTCGAGGCCGCGGACGACGTGCGCGTTGTGGACGATCTGCTTGCGGACGTAGACGGGCGCACCGTAGAGCGATAGGGCACGCTCCACCGTTTCCACGGCGCGCTCTACTCCGGCGCAGTACCCCCGGGGCGATGCAAGCAGGACCCGCTGAACCAAACCGGCGGCCACGGTAGCAACGGCGCCCGCTGGGGGCCGGTAGAACAGGAAAAGGCCCGTCGCTCGGGGGGGTCGGTGGCGACGGGCCTCTCCTAGTGCTCACCGCGGACTGCAAGGCCAGGAACGCACCGCGGTTCGCATCGCCCAGTGGGATTGACGCTAACGGGTCCTAAGGCCCTTTCCAATAGGCCGAACGGCCCATCTTTGGAAGCAAGAGGAAAGCGGCTCTTCTAACGGAAAAGCGTGGTCATCAGGCGCGTCGGGGCGGCTCGACGGCCCCACCGGCGCTCCCTACAATCAGGACGCCCAGTGTCACAAGCAGACCAAGCTCTGTGGTTCAACGCGGTGCCCCTGCTCGTCGTCGCTGCGGCGTACTTCGGTGCTACCGCGTTGCTGGGCCCGGCCCTCTGGGGAAAACGCAGTAGCTCGCATCTCGATTCCACCCTCCTCGCGGCGTTCCCCGCCGTTGGGCTCGCGGCGGCCGTCTACGGGATCGTGCTGGCGGTCGAGCGCGAAGCTCCCACCGGCGGGACCTGGCTCACCTTCGCGCTGGCCGCAGCCGTGGGCCTGCCCGCATTCCTCGCTCTGAGGGCCGCGGGTCGAGATGCGAGCTCTGCCGTCGAGCATGAGCCGGAGTCGAGGACAGCCTCATCGAGTGCTCTCGCGCGGAGCGACGATATCGGGGCGGTTGCGGGGGCGCTGCTGGAGCAGGCGGAGGACGTCGCAGGCATCGAGCTCGCTTGCCTGCTGCTCATCGAGAACGACACTCGAACGGGAAAAGGTGTCGTCGGGCGCGTGAACGGCCGCGACCTGGATTGGTTTTCCGACGTGCGCATCGATCTGGAGAACGAACCGTCCGGCGTGGCGACGGCGGCCTTCGAAGCGGCCCCCTTCGCCGTGTACGACGCTGCGGCCTCCAAGATCGTCAGCGGCCGCATGGTCGAGGCAACGGGCGCGAAGAGCGTCGCGTTCATCCCCCTCGTTCTTGACGAGCGCGTCATCGCCGTCCTCGTCGTCGGTTCGGTTTCACAGCATCGCGCGTTCACGACGGAAGAGCTCGGCGTGCTGCAAGGGATCGCGGGCGATGGAGCGCTTGCGCTCGATCGCGCACGCTCGACAGCCAGTCTGGCGGAGGCGCTCGACCGCGAACGCTTCGTGGCACGGATCTCGGCACGCGTTCGCTCGGAGCTGGACACCGACGAGTTGCTGCGCGTCGCCGTGGAGGAGACCGGCCGTGCGCTGGCAGTGGACCGATGTCTGATCCGGCTCGGCCCTCACGGCGACATCCCGACGGCGCAGTGGCACGGGGCTGGATTGGCGCCGGTCAAGGCCGGGAGGCGCCTCGCCGTTTCGAACCTCGCGGTGAAGCGCCGCCAGACCGTGGCCGTCGAGGATGTCGAGAAGGTGCCGGAGCTCGACGATGCTTCGCTTGGAGGCCGGGACACCTTGCTGAATCTCGGCTCGCGCGCCGTCCTCGCCGTTCCGATCGTGATCTTCGACGAGCTGATCGGAGTGCTCGCGCTCCACCGCAACACCGCCGGACGATGGGACGACGAGGAGATCGCGCTCACCGAGGCCGTGGCTCGGGAGATCGGACTGGCGGTGCGGGTTGCGCAGCTTCTCCGCGAGAACGAGCGGCGGATGACCCAGCAGGGGTCGCTCTTTCGCATCTCCGCACTCCTCGGTCAGTCGCTGTCGCTCTCGGACACCCTCGAGGCTCTCGCCCAGGCAGCCAACGAAGTCCTCGGAGGCACTTTTGCGGCCGTGCTCATGCCACGAGGCGGGACACTCGAGCTCGCCGCCGCGGCCGGCCTTCCACCTGCGCTTGCGGAGGCACTCGACAGGCTGCCGAAGTCGGCGAACTGCCTCCACGCCGCGGCCGAGGAAGGGCGCCCGCTGGCCTCGCC
>JBGPYI010000120.1:0-6871 GCA_041493175.1 Gaiellaceae bacterium
CGATGGGGTCTGGTACCCGTTTCTGCTCGGACACGAGAGCGCTGCGGACGTCCTTCACTGTCCAACCTACCGCGGCCCTCTGCGCCCGCGCGTGCCGCTCGTCGTCACCGTGCACGACCTCGCCGTGCTCCGGCACCCGGAGGCTTTCAACCGCTGGACGCGGACGTACAGCCCGCGTGTCGTGCCGGGTGTCCTGCGTGCAGCGCGTCGGGTGATCGCCGTATCCCAGTTCACGCGACGCGAGCTCGTCGAGCTGCTTGGAGTGCCGGACGACAAGATTCATGTCGTTCCCAACGCCGTCGGCGACGAGTTCACGCGTGAGGGACCCGCAGCGGACGGAGACTACGTTCTTGCCGTCGGCACGCTCGAGCCGCGCAAGAACCTCGACCGGCTCGTCGAAGCCGTCCGCAAGACGAACCTGGAGCTGCGCGTCGTCGGCGCGCGAGGCTGGGGCGGGGTCGAGGTCCGCGGGAACGGCGTCCGCTGGCTCGGGGAGGTCGGCGACGCGGAGCTCGCGCGCCTCTACCGCGGTGCGGCCTGTGTCGCGTACCCGTCGCTCTACGAGGGTTTCGGGATTCCGGTGCTGGAGGCAATGGCGTGCGGCGTGCCCGTCGTCACCACGCGCGGCACGGCGATGGAGGAGGTGGCGGACGGCGCGGCCGTCCTCGTCGACGCGCGCGACCCTGCCGAGATCGCGGCCGGCATCGAGCGCGCGACCAGGGAGCGGGACGCGCTCGTCGCGCGCGGTCTCGAGCGCGCACGTGCGTTTCGGTGGGATGCAGTAGCGGCGGCGACAGTCGAGGTGTACAGGGAAGCCGCCGCGTGAGCGTCGCTCGCCTTCGGCTCGCTCCCGTGAGGGAAACCATGTTTCCCTCACGAGCTCCCTTCTTTAGGGGTCGCCTCGGCCCCCGCGCCGCTGAGATCGCCGCGTGGGCTGAGGAGAAAGAGAGGGGAAACCTCACGGTTTCCCCCGCTGCCCCTTCCCTCGCTCATTGGGCAGAGGCTGCCCAATGAGCGACCGCCCGCTCGTGCTCGTCGACGCGGACGTGCTCGGGCGCCGCCGCACCGGCGACGAGACGTACGTCACGCAGTTGCTGCGGGAGCTTCCAGCGGTCGCTGAAGATCTGCGCATCGCGGCCGTGACGCGCGACCCGGAACTCGTTCCCGACGGGATCGAGCCGGTGCAGCTTCCCGCGCGGTCGCAGGAGCTGCGGATGGCGGTCGCCCTTCCGCGTCTGCTGCGGCGGCTTCGACCCGATGTCGCGCACTTCATTCACGCGCTGCCGCTTCGTTGCCCCTGTCCTGCCGTCGTCACCGTGCAGGACCTCTCCTGGGAAAGAGATCCGAGCGTCTTCGGCTTCTGGGACCTCGCGACGTTCAAGGTCTTCGTGCGTCGCGCCGTGCGGAAGGCCGAGCGCGTCCTCGCGATCTCCGAGCGCACGAAACGCGATCTGATCGAGCTGTACGGGACGCCTCCGGACAAGATCGTCGTCACGCCGCTCGCGCCCGATCCA
The DNA here is from genome assembly GCA_041493175.1 of Gaiellaceae bacterium. GTDB lineage: Bacteria > Actinomycetota > Thermoleophilia > Gaiellales > Gaiellaceae > 3-1-20CM-4-69-9. The sequence continues at coordinate 1,515 of JBGPYI010000120.1, forward strand.
GCCTTCGTGCCGGCCGGCGAGCACGATTCGTTCCTTCTCTTCGTCAGCGCGATCGAGCCGCGAAAGCAGCCGCTGGCCGCGATCGATGCCGCGAACGCAGTCGGGCGTAAGCTCGTCGTGGTCGGGCCGCCGAAGGACCAGGAGCTCGCGGCCGAGCTCAGGCGTCGAGGGGCGGACGTGCGCGGGTACGTCCCCAAGGAAGAGCTGGTGCGGCTGTACCAGCGCGCAGCGTGCCTGGTCTTCCCCTCCCGCTACGAAGGCTTCGGGCTGCCGGTCGTCGAGGCGATGGCGTGCGGCACGCCAGTTGTGGCCGCGCCTGAAAAAGCGATGCAGGAGGTCGCCGGCGACGCCGCGATCTTCACGGATGACCTCGCCGAGGGGGTGCGCCGCGCGCTGGCAGATCGGGCGCGACTATCCGCGGCAGGGCTCGAACGGGCCAAGAGGTTCTCCTGGCGCGAGACCGCACGGATCACGGCCGACGTCTACCGGAGCGTGCTCGCAGCGTGAAGGTCTCCGGGGTGTTCGTCGCCACTGGGCCCGGCGAGGCCGAGCTGCTGCGCACCTCGCTCCCCGCGCTGCGGCCTCAGGTCGACGAGCTCGTCGTCGTCGCAAACGGCCCCGGGAGCCGCCCGGGGAACTTTTCCGGCGACGCGCAGGTATTGGAGAACGACCGTGCGCTCGGCTTCTCTGCGAACGTCAACAAGGGCATCGACGCGACCAGTGGCGAGTACGTCGTGATCTCGAACCCGGATGCCGTTCCCGAGCCGGACTGCGTCCGCGAGCTCGTAGCGTTCGCCGACGCGCATCCGCGCTGCGGCATCGTAGGGCCCAGGATGATCAATCCGGACGGCACCCTGCAGGCCTCGCGGCGCAGCTTCCCCACGGTTGGCGGAACGATTGTGCGGCGCACGCCGCTCCGGTCGCTCTTCCCACCGTTGCGCTGGCAGCGCCGGCACTACCTTCTGGACGCTCCGGACGACGAGCCGCTGCAGGTGGACACGATGCTGGGCGCCTTCTTGCTGATGCGCCGCACGATGCTCGACGAGATCGGCGGGTGGGACGCGGGTTACAAGCTCTACGTGGAAGACATCGACCTCAGCTACCGCGCGATGAAGTCCGGCTGGGAGCGCTGGTGGGTGCCGAGTGCCGTCGTCCACCACGAGTATCAGGCCGTGATCGACAAGCACTTCTTCACGCGCCGGAACCTCTGGCACCTGCACGCGATGCTTCGCTTCCTGCGCAAACATCCAGAACGACTCTTCGCGCTGCGATGACCGGAGGGAAATACGACACACAGGCGGAGCGCTGGTCCGAGACCGCGTATGCGGATGCGGCGACCTATCTAGCTCACCGGGGAGAGCTCGTTCTCTCCGTCGGTCCGCCGCTCGAGCGAGGCGACGCAGTGCTGGATCTCGCCTGCGGCGACGGCGGCCTCGCCGACCACCTGCGGGGAGTGCGCTACTTGGGCGTGGATTCGAGCGCGGAGATGGTCAAGGCCGGCAAACGGCGCGGACGCGACGTCGTCCTCGGCGACCTCAACGACTACGAGCCGCCCGAGCCGGTCGCGGCTACCACGTGCTTCCGGGCCATCTACTACGCGGACGACCGGGCGGCCTTCTTCCGCCGCGTCGCGGGGTACACGGAGCGGAAGTTCGTCTTCGACCTGAATCCGCGCCGGTACCGCGTCGATGACGTCCGCTCGGACCTACGTGCGGCGGGTTTCGATGAATTCGAGCTGCGTCCATTCTTCTCGCCACAGCGGATCGCGATACCGCGGCCGTTGGCGAGCGCCCTCGAGGCGCTCGAACGGAGCGGACCGTTGGCAAGGCTCTTGCTCGCGGTGCGCTTCAGCTACTTGTGCGCTGCTTTCCGTGGTGGCAAGAACACGTAGCTCACCTTCGCGCCGAGGCGGCGCCGGTCGGTCTGGTCGGCAGCCAGCTCCTGTGGGATAAAGGTGGGGGTGATCGTCACCTCGACGCGGAAGCGCGGGCCCGGAGCCTTCAGAACGACCGGGATCTCTTCCTTGCTGTGGATGTCGAAGCGCTTTATCTCGGTCGGCTTGCCCAGATGCGGCTGCTTGTCGTCGCCGATCACGATGCGTCCGATCGCCACGGTTACATGCCCGGTCTTGTTCGGCCCTCCCCACGCGGCACGGGAAACGATGACCCGGATCCGCCCGGCGCGGCTGGTCGCCGTCGAGTAACGCGTGTACGCGCTGAAAGATCCCATCCAGCCGTCGGAGTAGACACCGATGACGGAGCCACGCAGCCGAAGCGGAGGGTCGAGCTTGACGAGATGCCAGGGCTCGAGCCCGCCGCCTGCACGGTGCAAATGCGTCGCGACGGTCTTGCCGACCACCTCGATCCCTTGCTCCTCGACGACGTACGGATAGCCCGGATCGTGTGACAGCGCGCCGTCGGAAGCGCGCGGATCCGGCGTCAGGAACGGGCCCGGCCCCTGCGCCGTCCCGTCGAGGCTCCACACAGCCTTGATCGACCGGTTCCAGAACTCGAGCAGCCACTCGCCGTTCTGGTCCGACATCTGCTGGCCGATGTACAGCGTCGGCGCCCCACCGGTGACGTCATCGACCCACGTAAACGGCGTGCGGATGTTCTCGGCGAAGCGATCCGAGGCGCGGTTGGACGCCGACGCGAAGGAGATCTCCGCGGTCAGGTTCCACGCGACGACGGCTCCCGCGACGGCGAGCACGAGCCACGTAGCGCCGCGGCCGAGGAAGCGCGGCGCGAGCAGGAGTGCGATCGAGAAACCGAGCAGCGCGAGCAGCCCGATCTTCGCGCCCGTCGGATCGAGCTGTAGGTAACGGTTCGCCTGCTGCAGGATCGCGAGCCCGGGCGCGTTGTACGAGAGATCCTGGCCCATCTCGTATGGGGTCGTCAGGAGCAGCACGAGGACGAACGCCGACGAGAGCGCGAGCGCGATCGGGTGGAGCCGCCGCCGCTCGAGCCAGAGCGCGGTGCCCGTGAACAGCAGCGGCGCAAGGTAGATGAGGTTGCGCTCATAGGTGTACGTGCCGAAGCTGATCGAGACGTACGTCGACTTGACAGCGGTGTAGAGGCCGAAGCTGATGATGGCGGCGAGCAGGACGCTGCGGAAGATGCGCAACTCCCGACGCGCCGCTTCACCGGGTGTGCGCCAGAGCACGGCCAGTCCTGCCACCACGGGCAGCACACCGAGGCCGATCGTCAACGCGCCCGCGGCGTTCAGGCCGAGGTCCAGCATCCGGCCCTTGTAAAGGCGGGTCGTGTAGTTCCACTCGAGCGAGCGGTGACCGAGCACCGCGCTGACCATCACGGCGGCGCCGACGACGAGCGTCACGAAGCCCACCCAGTCCCGTGCGCTCCAGCTCTTGCGCCACCGGCTGACGTACTCGGATCGCCAGAACAGGAATGCCCCGGCGAGCAGGAAGACCGCCGGGATCATTGCGAGCTCCCCGCGCACGAGAGGCGCGATCAGGGACGCGAGCACCGCACCGCCGATCCACCAGCGCGACGGCGTGATCAGCGCCCGGAGGATCAGGAAGAGCGCCAGGGTCGAATAGAAGTACGCGAACGGCTCCTCGACGATCATCGAGGAGTACGCGACCGCCGGAATTGCCGCGGACGCTGCCGCGACGAAGAGCGCCGGCCTGCGGCCGACGAACAGGCGTGCGATCCCGTAGGCGGGAAAGACGGTCGCCGTCATCACGATCACGGTGAGGTACTTCACCGTCGCGTATGCGGCATGGAGGTTGTCGATCAGCCACGCCGGCGCGAGCACGTAGGTCCAGAGGGTGGTGAAGGAGTAGGGCTCGCCGCGCCGCGCCGCATGGCCGGTGTCGGCGATGGCTCGGGACAGCTGCGTGAGCTCGAGCTCGTCGCCGAAGAGCCACGGCGTCTTGTGGGCCCATGCCTGGATCACGTAGACGATCGCCAGCCAGAGGAAGATGCTGAGCAAGGGCACGGCTGCCAGGAGCCGGTCGGCCAGCGTGCGGTCAGCCGGCGCCGTCCGCGCGGTCACGACAGCCATTCGCGAGTCAATCGGCGGTTGCGCCGAGGACGGCGTGAGGATCGAGGTCGGTGTCGCGACGGACGAAGCGGCATGGCACCTGCGCGAGCGCGCAGGCATCGATGACCAGCCCGAGGCGTTCGCGCGGGGCGTCGGGAATCGTGACGAGCACAGTGTCCGCGCGCGCGCGCGCGAGAATCCCCTCGATCTCTCCGGTCCCGCCGAGCACGGGCACGCCCTGGAGCCGCCGCCGCGACAGTCCCGGATCGTCGTCGACGAAGCCGACCACCTGCTCCCCTGCTGTCTCGCGGAGCTCGCGCAGCAGGCTGCGGCCGCCGCGCCCGGCGCCGACGATGAGCGTGCGGTGACGGTCGCCGCGTCCCGTGACAGCGGATACTCCGCGTACGAACGCACGCTCCCAGAAGCGTGAGGCGCCGATCAGAACCGTGCACACGAGCGCGTCGATGATGAAGATGCTCCGCGGAAACGGGCCCCAGGTCTGGGTCGCGTCGAGAATCAAGTACGCGACGACCTCCGACACCAGGACCGCCGCGACGATGCTGGCTGCGTCGCGTGCGCCTGCATACCGCCAGACGCCGCGGTAGAGGCCGAACGGAATGAAGGCCAGGTAGCGGACGGCCAACACGACCGCGATCGAGACGAGGAAGATGTGCCGCTGGTACGGGCTGCCGCCCCCCTCCAGCCGGAGGTAGTACGCGACGGCGAAGGAGGCGGTGATGAGCGCGAAGTCGACGATCGACTCGACGAGCCGGCGCGGATTCGCGACGAAGGTGCGCAACCAGCCACGGTCGCCGGCGAAGCCCGGCGCCCGTTCCGCGTCGGAGAGCCCGCTCGCAAACTGCACGAGCAACGCGAACGTGAGCAGCACGCCGATCAGCGTCACCCAGGCGTTGTCCAGCACCGCGTAGAAGAGGCTCGTCGTCCCGAGCGCGGCGGAGATCACCGCGAGCAGGACGACGGCGTGCTTCTCCGAGAGACCGTGATAGACGAGACGGTGCGAGGTGTGGTCGCGTCCCCCCTGGTAGACCGGGCGGCCGTCGAGCAGGCGGACGAGCGTGACCAGCGTCGTATCGAGGATCGGGACGGCGAGCACGAGGATCGGCAGCAGCAGGGTCGCGACCGTTGTGCCGGCCACTTTCCAGCTGGCGGTCAGACCGAGCGCGGCCAGCGCGAAGCCCAGCATCTGGCTGCCCGAGTCGCCCATGAAGACCGCAGCCGACTTGCCCCGCCGCAGGTTGAAGGGGAGGAAGCCCGCGCAGGCGAGCGCGAGCGCCAGCGACAGCGCCAGCACCGCGTGGTTCTTGTGCACCGTGACGGCGTCGACGGCGAAG
>JBGPYI010000199.1:0-3826 GCA_041493175.1 Gaiellaceae bacterium
AGAACTCCGACTGGGGCGGCAAGCACATCGCGTTCTACGTCCGCCACATGGATAAGGCGATCGAGTACATGCAGTCGAAGGGCGTCGAGAAGCTGCTCGGCCCGCTCGCCGTCACCGACGGCCCCGCGGCGGGCCAGACCATCAATTACTTCCGCACGCCGTTCGGCACGTTCATCGAACTGATCAGCTACCCGAAGGGAATGGCCTATGAAGCGACCGCGCCGATTCCGCTCTGGGATCCGCGCGACAACCGCCCGTAGGCAGGTTGCGACCAAATCGCCGGCCCGCTCAACTCCCCCGCATCGACCAGGAAGGGGAGAACGGGATGAGCAGCGCATTCGCACGACGCTCCCAGCGGTGGCGGCGGGCTGAGTTGGGCGTCCGACGCGGCGACATCCTCACCGCGAGATAGCCGCCGACCACCGCGACGATCGGGATGGCGAGGAGGGTCACGGAGAGGGTCATCTGGCGCCGCGCTTTCGCCCCGAAAGTCTCATAGCCGTCATGTTCATAGATCGGCCGTCGTCCCTCAATGCCTCGGGCCTTGGCTCGACGGAGGTTGGCAATCTCGTCGCCGGGTAGAACGATTGGCGGGAGGCGCTCTGACCGCCGCAGGAGCCAGTCGCTTCGCTCGTGGCCAATCAGCCCAGCCGATCGAGAAGAGGTGACGCCAGTGACGATTTCCTCAACACCGACCGTCCCGTCTCCCGGGACAAAGACCGCTCTTTCCGGCGTGAGCGCGACGCCGACTCTGGCCGGCCGAGTTGCGCTCGTAACCGGCGGCGTTCGCGGCATCGGCCTTGCGATCAGCCGGGATTTCCTGGAACGTGGTGCAACCGTCGCGGCCGGCTACTCGAGAAACGAAGAGGCCGCGCGGGCGTTCATCGGGGAGGCTGACCCCGAACGCGTCAGCGTTCACCAGGGCAACATTTCGAACCACGCCGACTGCGAGCGCGTCATCGAGGAAGTGATCGACCGCTACGGGCACCTCGACATCCTGGTCAACAACGCCGGGATCACGGTCGACAAGAGCGTCCGTCGCATGACGCCGCAGGAGTGGGATCATGTCATCGAGGTCAACCTCAACGGCGCCTTCTACATGTCGCGCGCGGCGCTTCAGCACATGATCGACCGCGGCTATGGACGAATCGTGAACATCAGCTCAGTCATCGGCGAGACGGGAAACATCGGGCAGGCGAACTACGCGGCGGCGAAGGCGGGATTGTTCGGGCTCACGATGACGATGGCGCTCGAAGGCGCGCGATCGGGCATCACGGTCAACTGCGTCGCGCCCGGTTTCATCGCGACGGAGATGGTCGCCGCGATCCCCGAGGAGATCCTCGCGCGGATCATCGAGCAAATCCCGGCCGGCCGGCTAGGCGAGCCGGAGGAGGTCGCGCGAGTGGTTGCCTTCCTCGTCGACGCCGACTCCTCGTACATCACCGGGCAGGCCTATTCGATCAACGGAGGGCTGTACATGTGACCCGCGCTGCGCAACAGAGCGACGCAAGCATGAACGGCAGCGACACGACGGCGGCCGGCGATGCGATCGGGCCCGAGGCCGAGCTCCTCGCGGCGGTCGACCCGCTCGCGCTCGGGGAGGCAACGGCGCAGCTCGTCGCAGGGCTTGCGCGGAACCCGTCCGGAGTGCTGCAGGCCTTCGGCAGCTACACGTCGGGGCTTTCCGCGGCGACCGCGGCCGCAGTCGCTCGCGCACTGGGCGGAGATGCGCCGGGGCCGGTCGAGCCGGGGCGGAAGGACAAGCGGTTCGCCGACCCGACCTGGCAGGAGAACCCAGCTTTTTTCTGGCTCCAGCAGAGCTACCTCTTGTTCGGACAGCTGGCACAGGATCTCGTCGAGGCAGGCGCCGGGTCGAGTGCGGACGCAAAGAAACTGCGGCTTGCGGCAGAGATCGTCGTGGACGCCATGGCGCCGACGAACGTGCTACCCGGCAACCCGGCCGCGCTCAAGCGCGCGTTCGAGACCGGCGGCGTTTCGCTCGTTCGTGGAGCGCGGAACTTCCTGACCGACCTCGCGACGAACAAAGGGATGCCGCGGCAGGTCGATCGCGGCGCGTTCACGATCGGGAAAGACCTGGCAGCGACGCCGGGGAAGGTCGTGTTCCGCAACGACCTGATCGAGTTGCTCCAGTACGCGCCGCAGACCGAGACTGTCTACGAGGTGCCGCTGCTTTGCAGCCCGCCGTGGATCAACAAGTACTACGTGATGGACTTAGCGCCGCGGCGGAGCTTCATCGAGTGGGCGGTGCAGCACGGGCACACGGTCTTCGCGATCAGCTATCGCAACGCCGATGCGTCGATGCGCGACGTCACTCTCGACGACTACCTCGTCAATGGGCCGAGCGCTGCGCTCGAGGCGGTCGAGGAGATCACCGGTGCAAGCGAGGTCAACGTCGTCGGGCTCTGCCTTGGCGGCACGCTCACCGCGATGCTGCTTGCGTACCTAGAGAAGACGGCCGCACACCGCGTTCGCTCCGCGACGCTGCTGAACACGTTCATCGACTTCAGCGAGCCCGGCGTCCTCGGGGCGTTCACCGGCCCGGCTGCGCTCGAGCGTCTCGAGCGGATGATGCGCAAGAAAGGCTTTCTCGCGAGCGAGGACCTCGCACGCACCTTCACGTTCCTGCGCGGCAACGATCTCGTCTGGAACTACGTCGCCAACAACTGGCTGCTCGGTGAGCCGGTGCCGAAGTTCGACATCCTCGCGTGGAACGACGATGCAACACGGATGCCGGCGGAGATGCACGCCTTCTACCTTCGCTCCTGCTACGGGCGCAACGAGTTCGCACGCGGGGAGCTGGAGCTGGCCGGAGAGCGGATCGGCGCCGGCGACATCCAGACAGACACGTTCATCCTCGCCGCGATCGAGGACCACATTGTCCCGTGGAGCTCGTCGTACGCGTCGACGCGGCTGCTGTCGGGCGACGTGCGGTTCGTCCTCTCCTCCGCCGGTCACATTGCCGGGATCGTCAACCCGCCGAGCCCGAAGAGCCGCTACTGGACGAACGACGAGCTGCCGGCCGACCCCGACGCCTGGCGGGCGGGGGCCGAGCTGCACGAGGGGTCGTGGTGGGAGGACTGGACGCGGTGGGCGGCCGAGCGCAGCGGCGGGCAGCGGGAGCCGCCGCCGCTCGGGAGCGAGCGGAATCCGGCGCTCGGCGAGGCGCCCGGGACGTACATCCTGACGTAGGCGCTCACCCGACAGCCCGGTTGCGTGATATAGTTACCAGACAACCATCGAGAGGAGCACCAATGTCCACCGTCACCGAGTTCACCGAGACCGCACAGGAGCAGACGCTCGCCGCGGTCCGCCAGAGCCAGCAGTTCGTCGTCGAGGCCGCCCGCACCTGGGCCGAGGCCGTCGAGAAAGCCGTCCCCACGGTTCCCAGCGTGCCGTTCGCGGAGGAGCTCCCGACGCCGAAGCAGCTCATCGAGTCGAGCTTCGCCTTCGCCGAGCAGCTCCTGAAGGCGCAGCGCGAGTTCGCCGAGCAGGTGCTCGAGGCCGTTGCGCCGACAGTGAAGACCAAGGGCCCCAAGCAGGGCTGAGCAGGTTCCTGCCTTGACCCAAGACACCTGGAAGTCGCAAGTCGAGGCGCTGGGCGAGGTCATCAAGACTCAGCGCAAGCTCGCGAAGCTCTCGCTCCGCGAGCTTGCGCAGCTCAGCGACCTCTCGAACGCGTACCTGAGCCAGCTCGAGCGCGGCCTGCACGAGCCGTCGATCAGAGTCGTCAAGTCCATCGCAGCTGCGTTCGACCTGCCCGCCGAGGTGCTGCTCGAGCGCGCCGGCTTGCTGAAGGAAGACGCGA
>JBGPYI010000040.1:0-11589 GCA_041493175.1 Gaiellaceae bacterium
CTCTGCCTGTAGAGGTCGCGCGCCTCCTCGGGGTTGGGGAACGGATGGCCCGGTGGATCCTTGACGTCGTCGATCCACTTCCCTTGCGCCAGCAGGCGGTACGTCTGGTCGTTGTTCGCCTTCCAGAGAGCGCGGCCGTCGGTCGTGAGCGCAAAGCAGCCGACCTCCACCTTGTTGCGGATCACCCACGGCGTGACGGTCAACGCAGCGGCGGCGACGAGCGCGATGGGCGCCCAGCTCCAGCCGTTGCGGATGACCAGGTAGGCCGCGACGACGAGCGGGATGAAGACGAGTCGCACGTTGCCGAGCACGGCGAGCCCCGCGAGGATTCCCGCAGCGGTCGCCCACTTCACGGAGCGCCGATCGGCCGCGACGAGCGTGCACAGGATGAGCGCCGCCGCGACGAACTGGTCGAGCACTTCCCGGTTGAGATGGACGTCGTGCCAGACGAGGTACGGGTTGACGGTCGCGAGGATCGCGGCGATCGTGCCCGCGCGCCGCGACAGCACGCGGGCGCCGATCGCATAGACGAGGAAGGCGGTCGCGGTCGCGACCACGATCTGGGCACCGCCGACGGCCCACCACGTGCGCCCGAAGATCCAGTAGATCGGGATCAGGAAGAAGCCGTACAGCGGTTGCGTGTACGCGGACGGCTCGCCCGGAATGAAGCCGAACGTCCCGTGATGCACGAACGTTTGCGCGAAGTCGTCGCTCTTGTCGGTGAAGGCCGTGAGGATGCGCCCGCGCTCGTGCAGGAGGACGACCAGGCGCGGGGCGATCGCCGCGACGGCGATCAGCCAGAGGTGAACGCGTTTCACGTGGCCGCGACTAGGACGGGCGCTTCCACGTGCTCGCGCACCCAGAGCTCGAGCATCAACAGGCACCAGAGCCGGTGCCCGTGATCCGCGCGGCCGGACTCGTGCTCGTCGAGCAGTCGCCGCACGGTGTCCGGCCGGAACCAGCCGCGGTCACCGGACAGGAGATCGTGCGCCACGTCGCGCAGGTCGGACCGGAACCAGCGTCCGAGCGGAACGCCGAACCCGGTCTTGCCGCGCCCTGCGACCTCGGCCGGAAGATCCGCGGCAAACGCACGCCGCAGCGCCACCTTTCCCTCCCGTCCGCGCGTCTTCAGCGAGTCCGGCAGAGCAAGGCCGAGCGCCACGACCTCGTGGTCGAGAAACGGGGAGCGCAGCTCCAAGGAGTGGGCCATCGACGCGAGGTCCGCCTTGAGCAACAGATCGCCGGGCAAGTAGGTCTCGATGTCGAGCAATTGCAGACCGGCGACGCCGGGCCGCGACGGCTCGAGCCGCACCTGTTGCGCCAGCCGGGCGTCGGACCAGAGCTCGCGGCGAAGCTCGACGGGAAAGACTTCCATCAGGCGCGCGTAGCGCTGATCGGCGGGCGTGGACGCAACGTCGAGGAAGCGCGCCGCCCGGAAGAGCGAGGACCGCGGGTCGCGGCGAGCGGCCGGAAGGAGACGCAGCGCGGCTGCGCCTGCCTGTGCCGCCCGCGCAGGGATGCGCTCGGCCAGACGATGCGCGATGTAGCGCTCGTAACCGGCGAACGACTCGTCTCCGCCGTCACCTGCGAGCGCCACGGTGACATGCCGCCGCGCCTGCTCGGCGATCAGGAAGGTCGGGAATGCGGCCTCGTCGCCGAGCGGCTCGTCGAAGGTCGCTGCAAGGCGCGGCAGCGTCGACGCGACGTCTTCCTCGATCTCCACCTCCTCGTGCACCGTGCCGTACCGCGACGCGACCGCACGTGCATACGCTCGCTCGTCATAGCGCGCGTCCGGAAACCCGACCGTGAAGGTGCGAACCGGTTGCGACGATGCCTGCGCCATCAGTGCGACGACGATGCTGGAGTCGATGCCGCCGGAGAGCAGCGCTCCGAGCGGCACGTCTGCGACGAGACGCTTGCGCACTGCCTCGCCCACTGTCATACGCACGCGCTCGAGCCATTCGCCCTCGTGCGCGCTCGGGTCTGCCATCGATTCCGGATGCCAGTACCGCTCGATCCGCTCGGTCCCGCCCTCCGCGATGAGCACGTGACCGGGAGCGAGCTTGTGGATGCCGCGCAGCGCGGTCCTGTCGCCCGGGACGTACTGCAGCGCCAGGTACGCGTCGACGGCGTCGAGGTCGATCTCCCGGGAGAGCTGCGGCAGGCGGAGCAGTGCCTTCAGCTCCGACGCAAACGCCAGCGTGCCGTCGGGCAGTCGTGTCCAGAGGAGCGGCTTCTTGCCCAACCGGTCACGTGCGAGCACGAGGCGTTCCCGTCCGGCGTCCCAGAGTGCCACCGCGAACATGCCGTGCAGCCGCTCGACGAAGCGCGGCCCGTCTTCCTCGTAAAGGTGCGGCAGGATGGGAGTGTCACCAGTGCCGCGCACCTCGTGTCCACGCAGTTCGTCGCGGAGCGAAAGGAAGTTGTACGCCTCGCCGTTGAAGACCGCGACGACGTCACCCGCCTCGTTCGACACCGGCTGGTAGCCCGTGTCGAGGTCGATGACCTTCAGTCGCTGGTGACCGAGCACGCAGTGGCCGAAGGCGTCCGTCGATCCCTCGTCGGGCCCGCGATGGACGAGCGCCGCGCGCATGGCGTCCACGAGGTCGGGATTCGGCGCGCCCGCGGGCGAATAGAGTCCGGCGATGCCGCACACGGGACACATACTGCACGGGCGGTACGCGGTCGTCTCGTGTCATGTGGAGCGGCCGCTGGACGACGACGTCTGGAGCCGCTTCAGCGAGCTTCAGGAGCGCCGGCCGGGCAGGTTCGCGATCGCAGCCCTCATGCGCCCGCCGGCCGAGGGGGAGAACGAGGAACGCTGGCTCGAGCGGGCGCGGGAGGCCGAGGAACGAGGGCCCTTCGGGCTGCATACGCACTGGACCGCGCCCGATCACGCGCGGCCGACGGGCGGCGACCCCGCGGCGCTCGTGCGCGAGCAGGGACGCTGGCTCGGATCCGTGGGGCTCCGTCCCACCTTCTTCTGCGGCGGCGGCTGGTATATCGACGGCGGCGTGGCGGCGGCGGTCGCAGACCTCGGCTATGCGGATTGCACGGCGACCGCCTTTCGGCCCGGCTATCTCGAGCCGGGCGCTCCATGCCTGCAGCTGGACGAGCCGACCTGGCTCGAGCTCGGTGACGGCCGCCGGCTGCTCGAAGTGCCGACGACCCATTCGATCGGCATGCTCGCGCGCGGCGTGCTCGGACGCCTCGGGCGGCAGGTCGTGCATGCGTACTTTCACGACACTGATTTGCTCGATCGCCGCCGCGCGGCCGCTCTGCGTGTCGGCCTCCGCTTCCTCGGACTGAAGATGACCGTGACGGACCTCGACGAGCTTCAGCGCGACTTGCGGCCCGAGAAGACGATGTCGTTCGCAAACAGCCGTGCATGAAGCCGCACGAGCCGTCCCGCGATGAGATGGAGCTGCACGTCCTCGAAGCCGTCGAGCAGCGCGCGCACGTCGTGTGGCGCGAACATCTGCAGGTGGGTGGGGTCGTCCTCGGGCTTCGCCCCCAGCAGGAAGCGGAGCCTGTTCTTCAGGCGGTATGCGTTCGGCACGGACCCGACGAACGTGCCGCCCGAGCGCAGGACGCGCAGCACTTCGGAGACGACACGCCCTGGATCCCGCAGATGCTCGAGGAGCTCGCCGGCGACCACGACGTCGAAGGCGCCGTCCTCGAACGGCAGCGCATCGTCGAGGTCGGCCCAGCGGGTCTCGATCCCGAGCTTCTGCGCCTCGGCGAGCGCCTCGCGGTCGGCGTCGACGCCGACGATCTCGTTCCCGCCGGCGTAGGCCCGCGTGAGTGCGCCGTCGCGGCAGCCGAGATCGAGCACGTTCCGCCCGGGCCCGCCGACGTAGCGGCGGAAGAGCTCGATGCGCTCCGGGCCCGCGAAGACGAAGCCGGCACCGCGTTCGACGCGGTTGTGCTCGGCGTACCGTTCGCTCAACTGCTCCAGGCTCACGGGGTGCGAGCCTAGCGGTGCGCCGGAACCCCCGGAAGTACACTCCGGCGGGTGAGCACGAAGCCAGCCGTGCCGGCCGAGCCCCGGCCGGCGCCGGTCGAAGACATTCGCTCGGCCCGGCCCTACCTCCTCTCCCGCACCACGCTCCTGGCCGTCGCCCGGCGCCTCGCCAGCGTTGCCGCCCTGGTGACGCTCGACCTGGCGGGACTCGTCCTCGGCATCTTCGTGGCGCTCATTTTTCGCGCGCTCTACCTTGGCCAGTGGCCGCCGCTGTGGGGAATCCTCTGGGACACCGAGACCGAGTGGCTGCCCTTCCTCACGGTGATCACGGTGCTCGTGTTCTGGGTGGGCGGCCTCTACCGGCGGCGCGAGCTCCGCGCCGGGGTCGGCCAGATCGTGCTCTCGCTCGTGCTCGTCGGCCTGATCACGCTCGCGTTTGGCCTGGGTACGGGCTACCACTTCACGACGTACGGATTGACGCCGACGGCACTCGTCACGACGGCGTTCGTCATCGGAATCCTGCGTTCGAGCTACGAGGTGCTAACGCGTGACGTTCTGCGCCTCGCGGGTGCGCGGCGGCGAACCGTGCTGGTCGGAGAGGGCGAGCAGCTCGCGGCTCTGCGCCGCACGCTTGGCGCAGATCGGAGCGGCATTCGCTACGACTTCCTCGGCGCGATCGCTCCGGGCGACGAAGCGGGAGACCTACCCGTGCTGGGTGGCTTCGACGCGGTGCCGCGCATCCTGCGCGAGCACGACGTTCACGAGCTCATCGTGACGGACGGTGGTTTCGGCGAGCGCGAGCTGCTCGAGCTCGTGGAGGAGGCTCACCGCTTCGGGGTCAAGGTCAAGATCGCTCCGCGCACGACCGAGCTGCTCCTGCAGCGGGCCGAATACATTCCCGGCGAAGGGGCGCCGCTGTTCGAGTTGCGCCCGCCGGCACTCGCCGGATCGGAATGGGCGTTGAAGCGCGGCTTCGACCTCGTCGTGTCGAGCTTCGTCATCGTCGCCGGTTTGCCGCTCTGGCTCGCCGTCGCCGGTGCCGTCAAGCTCAGTTCTCGCGGGCCGGTGTTCTACCGCGACCGGCGCATCGGGCTCGGAGAGCAGGCGTTCGGGATGATGAAGTTCCGGACCATGTACGCCGACGCGGCCGAGCGCCAGGGCGCGCTCGAGGCGGACAACGAGGCCTCTGGCCCGCTCTTCAAGATCAAGGACGATCCTCGCGTCACGCCCGTCGGGGGGTTCCTGCGCCGCTTCTCGCTCGACGAGATGCCGCAGGTCCTGAACGTCCTCTGGGGGGAGATGTCGCTGGTCGGCCCGCGGCCCCTTCCCATCCGCGACTACGAGCAGCTGCTGCCGTGGCACCGGAAGCGCTATCTCGTGCTCCCGGGGATGACCGGCCTGTGGCAGGTCTCCGGCCGGATCGATCTGAGCTTCGACGACCTCGTCCGGCTCGACTTCTACTACATCGAGAACTGGTCGATCTGGCTGGACATCACGATTCTGGCGCGCACGCTGCCGGCTGTGCTCGCCCGGCGCGGCGCCTACTAGCGGCGAATCCGGAGCGGGGCGCGGAGCTCGCTGAGCCCTACGGGGCTCGTCGCCGCAACGTGGACCACGTATGACCCGCGCCTGACCCGCTTGCCGCGACCATCGCGACCGTTCCACGAGGCAGTAACGGGACCGGCAGGACGCGATCCGGTGGCGATCGTGCGGAGAATTCCGCCGGACCGCGTCTCGATCGTGACGCGCACTTTCGCGTCGCGCATCAGCGTGAAAGCAACCCCTATTGCTCCGTTCGAGACGCGGAGGAAACCGAGTGTTCTGTCGAGGGTGAAGCTCCGGTCGTGGCTCGACATGCGGCCGAGGTCGTCCGTCGCCGACACATTCCAGTGGTAGCGCCCCTCGGCGGCGGGCGCGCCTGCCGCGTCCGTTCCATCCCACGTGAGGCTGTAACGGCCGGCGGCCTTCTGGCCGGAATCCAGCTCCCGCATGGATCCATCCGGGGCGACGAGCTTTGCACTGACTGTCGCAGCGCGAACGAGCTTGTACGCGAGCGTCTCCAGCTCGTTCACGCCGTCGCCGTTCGGCGACAGGCTCGGTGTTGGTGCAGGTGCGAAGACGCCCGTGTACCCGATCACGAGCGACTCGGCCACCGGCCGCTCCCCGCCCGGATCTGACGGCCGGTTCAGCAGCTTCCCGTCGAAGGCGACGGTGGTGGAGCCGCCCGAGTCGAGGGCGAAGCCCGTGGTGCAGCCGTACCTGACCAGCGTGTTGGCGAGGTCCCAGTTAGAGATCCCGACGCTCCAGCCGGGCTGGCGGCCGTCCACTGCGAGCAGGACGATGCCGCCGTCCGCCCGCTGGCCGATCGCCGTTCGGGGGTCGCGCCCGTGCAGCTGAGCCTTCGTCAGAGCCTCGCCGGCGTTGAAGATGGGCCGTCCGTCCTTCACGAGAGTCGGTCCGGAGCTGACCGCGTCCGTGACGGATGCCCACTCGTCGCGGAGCGGTATGCGCACCGTCAGAGGAGCGCCGACCGCTGCCTGCTCCTGCAGTGCCCGAGCGGCCGTCCCGCGTCCCACCAGCACGGCGCCGTCAGGCGCGATCGACACGCTCGTGTCGGTGAGCACCGTCTGCACCACGCCCGTGAGGTCGCGACGCGGCGTCGCCGGGGGGAATCCCCCGAGCACGACGGTGATTCCGCGCGTCGCCGGCGTCTTCGCCCCCCACACTGGTGTAAAGAGCGCGATCGAATTTGCCCGCGGCGGCTCGTTCAACTGGGAGATTGGTTGCCACAACGCGTTCGTCCCGCGCCAGCGTCCGTACCACGGGACGCGATCGACGTGAACTTCGCCGCCCGTGTCGACACCCAATGCGGCTCTTCCGAGGGAAGACTGATGTTCCACGACGCCGGCGCGCATCAGCAGGCCACTCGGCCAGCCGCCGTGCCAGCTGAAGAAGTCGCCGTTGACGCCGATCGTCGTCATCTGCGCGGACACTCCTCGTTCCATCGACGACACCGTCTCTCGTCCGACGATCGTTCCGTTCGACAGCAACGGCGTCAGGGTGTACAGACCACCGGGTTTGGGGGCGGTGATCACGTAGAGAGCGACGGGGCCGCCGGCGGTCCACTGCAGGATCCGCTCGAAGGTGACGCCGGGCATCACCTGGGCGGGCCGCGCATCCGCAGGCGGTGCGAACATCAGCGCCAGGAAGACAGTGGCAGTTAGTAGCTTGCGTGACATGCGACCCCACTTCACGGTAGCTGACCGCTCGGCGTGCGCACGCTTCGGGCGGGCGAGCGTTGCGATCGGGCTGGTCGTCGCCGCCGCGGCTCTTGCCGTACCGAGCGGTGTCGCCGGGCGCCACGACAGGCCGGTACCGATTCTCATGTACCACGTGATCGCCGCGCCGCGCGCAGGTGTCGCGTTTCCGGATCTTTTCGTGCGTCCCGCTGACTTCGCGGGGCAGATGAACTGGCTCGCACATCAGAAGTATCACGCCGTCACGCTTCGCCAGGTCTACGACTACTGGCTAACGGGATCGCCGCTGCCGCGTCATCCCGTCGTGATCTCGTTCGACGACGGCTACCTCAGTCAGGGCACAGAGGCGATGCCCGTGCTGCGCAAGCTGCACTGGCCTGGGGTGCTCAACCTCAAGGTGAACGCCGTGCAGAAGGACAACTTGCCGTTGTGGCGGGTGCGCAAGCTGATCGCGGCAGGTTGGGAGATCGACGCTCACACGATCACGCACCCCGACCTCACCGCTGTCGGCGACGCCCAGCTGTGGCGAGAGGTTCATGGGTCACGCGTAGCACTCCGGCGCTTGTTTCACGTGCCGGTCGATTTCTTCTGCTATCCGAGCGGGCGCTACGACGCGCACGTGATCGGCGCGGTTCGCCGCGCGGGCTACCTCGGTGCGACCACGACGAATTACGGGCTGGCCCGGCCGGCAAAGCCGTACGAGCTGAGCCGGGTTCGGATCAACGGCTCCGACGGCGTCGTGGGCTTCGAGCACAAGCTCGAGGGCCTCGCTCCCTAGGGCTTTCGAGCACTGCAAGCAGACGGCTTAGCCATACTGAGCCGATGCCAGGCGCGCCAAAGATCCTTGCCGTCGCGTCCGCGACCGACCTCGATTTCCGGTACGGCTGCACGCCTGCCTGGTGGCAGATCTGGAAGGGCCTCAACGAGGTCGGCGTCGACCTGATCGTCACGCCTTACCGCGGGCGGGCGATCGAGTCGCCCTGGTGGCGGACGGCGCCCAATCCTCTCTACCGCGAGGCCGAGCTCTTCGCCGGCGCCCGCGGGATCGCCGCGCGCTTGAAGGGAGACACGCTGCTCCGGCGCGGAGAGGAAAACCCGCAAGACACGATGGGAGACAGGCTCACACGCGAGGCGATCTGGCGCTACGTCACGCCGCGCTGGCGGCGGCATCTCGAGCGCATCCTCGAGCAGGAACGTGACGTTGCAGCGGTGATCGTCTTCACCGTGCCGATGGCACACCTGCGGGGCATTCCGACACGGCTGCGCGAGCGCTTCGACGTCCCGGTCGTGTTCTACGACGGCGACGTGCCCATGAGCCTGCCGGAGTTCGGCGGCATGGACACCGGCTTCAACTACTACCACGGTGCGGATCCCTCCGAGTACGACCTCGTGCTCTCGAACTCCGAAGGTGGGCTCGACCGCCTGCGTGAGCTGGGTGCGCGTCGCGCGGAAGCGGTCTTCTGGGCTGCGGACCCGGAGCTGTTCCAGCCCGCGGCCGTCGAGAAGGAGCATGACGTCTTCTTCTACGGCTACGGGGACAAGTTCCGGCGCGAGTGGATGCAGGAGCTCGTCGGCGAACCGAGCCGGCGTGGCCCCGAGATCGATTTCGCGCTCGGTGGAAGGGATTTCCGCGGCGACACAGGGAACGCGCGCATGATCGGCGACGTCCCTTTCAACGTCTTCGCACAAGCGATCTCGCGCGCCAGGATCAATCTGAACATCACGCGCCGTTCGCATGCGACCGTCTACGCGTCGTCCACGTGCCGGCCGTTCGAGCTCGCGGCTTCTGGTGCGGCGATCGTGTCCAACCCGCACGAAGGGATCGAGCGCTGGTTCGACGTCGGCTCGGAGCTCCGGGTCGTCTCGAACGCGGACGAAGCATTCACTGCCTATCGCGAGCTGCTCGACGATCCTGGGGCGGCCGAGGCGATGGGACGGCGCGCGCGCGAGCGAGTGCTCGACGAGCACACCTATGCGCATCGTGCGCGGCAGATCCTCGAGCTCGTGGGCCTGCAGTCACCCGTGACCGCCGGTGGCTGAACTGGCGGACGCGACCGCGCCACCGCGCGAGGCCGTGCTCGCGCAGATCGCCGAGTTTCGGCGCATCGCCATCGTCCCTGCGCTGAACGAGGAGGAGACGGTCGGCCGTGTGATCGACGAGATCCGCGCCTTCGATCCGGGATTCGACATCGTGGTAGTCGACGACGGCTCGACGGATCGCACGGCCGGTCTCGCCGCGGATCGTGGCGCGCACGTGCTCCGCCTCCCCTTCAACCTCGGCATCGGCGGGGCCGTTCAAACGGGATACCGCTTCGCGTTCGAGCGCGGCTATGACATCGCGGTCCAGGTCGACGGCGACGGACAGCACGACCCGCAGCAGCTGCCCGCAATCCTCGAACCCGTGCTCGCCGGGCAGGCCGATCTGTGTGTCGGGTCCCGCTTCGCGAGCGGCAGCGGCTACCAGTCGTCCTTCGCGCGCCGGCTGGGGATCCGGCTGTTCGCTTGGGTGGTGTCGGCCGTCGTGCGCCAGAAAGTGACGGACACGACCTCCGGTTTCCGGGCCGTGAACAGGAAGGGCATCGCGCTCTTCGCCGCCGACTACCCGCACGACTATCCGGAAGTCGAGGCCACGATCATGTGCGTGAAGCACAAGTTGCGCTTGCGCGAGGTTCCGGTCGAGATGCGCGAACGCGCCGGCGGCGCGTCGTCGATCACCGCCCTGCGCTCGATCTACTACATGACGAAAGTGCTGCTCGCGATCTTCGTCGGTCTCTTTCGTCGCTACGCCGTCCCGCTAGAGGAGGAGCATCGCCGATGACACCGCTTCCCGTATCGATCGCCGCGGCGGTCGCATCCTTCCTGCTGCTCGTCGTGGTCTTCGAGCTGATTCGCTCACGGCGTCTCCGCGAGCGTTATGCGTTGCTGTGGCTGCTGACCGGCGCCGTGCTGCTCGCACTTTCGGTCTGGCGTGACGGCCTCAACACGATTGCGAGCTGGTTCGGCGTCGAGACGTACCCGCCGGCGATCCTCGGCGCCGTCGGCGCGCTCTTCATCCTCGCCGTGCTGCTGCATTACTCGACCGTGATCTCACGGCTCTCCGACCAGAACACGATCCTCGCCCAGCGCCTTGCTCTGCTCGAGCAGCAGCAGCGTGAGGGCGACGACGATCAGCGAACCGTGACGGTGACCGGCGGGCTGACGACGTAGACGTCTCCAAGCCGCGTGTCGTTCAGCCAGTTGGCGGAGACGCCGATTCGATACGCCCAACTCCCGGGTCCGGGGCGATCGACGAACGACGTCCCCGTGGTCGTTCCGGGCACGTCGACGTACAGCTCGCAGTCGTCGGCTCCGCGTCCACGGTTGCCTGCGCAGGCGACGCCGCCGTTGGGAAGACTCGTGCGCATGATGCTGTAGAACACCGAGGCCGTCCTGAGGTGTTGTGGCCGCCACGAAAGCTGGACGCTGCGCCCTTGCGTGTCTGCGTGGAGCCCTAGGCCCGCTGAAACCGGAATCAAGTTGTCTCCGAAGCGCACCGCCTGCCGGCCCTCGTCGCGCAAAGGCGGGGTCGCGGCGATCACTCCGAGCGGGAGGACCGCGAACACGGTGAAAGCCGCTGCGAGCGCGACGGTGAATCTGCGGCCCGGCGCCGCCGAAGGTCGCGGTTCAGGACGCGGGCGCGCACGCGGGAAGAGCAGGATGACGGCCGCTGCCAGCATGAGATACGCCGGGAACGCCGGCATCAGGATGCGCCAGAAGCTGGCGTCTTCGACGGACGCAGGAATGTACGTGCCTTTGGCCAGCAGGTAAGCGGCAAACCATGGGCCGAGCAGCAGGAACCCGCGCCGGGACCGGATCAGGAGCGCAATGGACCCTGCCACCGGCAGCCACTCCATCACGCGTGCTGCCCAGAAGTGCTCGCGGAGCGAATCGAGCACCTGCCGCAGGTGGCCCCAGCTGTTGAGCTTGGCCGCATGGATTCTGTGGAGCAGGTCGTCGACCCCTGCGGCGAGCCGGACTGGTTCTGCGGGCGTTGCCGCCAGTTGGCCGAGACCTCGGTACTTCCAGAGCGCGAGCGTCAACAGCGCAGGAGCGAGGCCCGCCGCGAAGATCGTCAGGGCGCGACGCCGTTCGACGGCGAAGAGCAACAACGGTGCGACCAGGAAGATCGAGTTCGACGGCTTGATCGCAATCGACCATCCGGCCGCCAGGCCGGCTGCTGCTGCGTCGTGCCACGACGGCGTGTCGAGCGCGCGTAGGCAGAAGTATGCCGCTGCGAGGAGCGCGACAGTCGACGGAAAGTCGGGAACCGATGTCAGCCCGACCAGCTGTGGGAGGGTCAGCTCCGTGTACTTCTGGTGGTACCCCGGC
>JBGPYI010000150.1:0-6000 GCA_041493175.1 Gaiellaceae bacterium
CGATCCCCTCTGAATAGACTCGAAGCCGTGCACGCCCAGCCCACGGCGCTCGCTCGGCTTCTGGCACTCGTTCTCACTCCCGCGCAGATCTATCCACTGATGCTCGCGCAGCTCGGCGCGCTGTGGCTCATCGTCGGCACCGGGGCTGCGGTGCGGCTGACCGATTCCGGCCTCGGCTGTCGGGCCTGGCCCGGCTGCGAAGAGGGACATCCGCTGCCGGCCAAAGACGCGCACGCGTTCGTCGAGTTCGGCAACCGTGTGGTCGGCGGTGTGACGATCGCCGTGACCCTGCTCGCCTGGCTCGCTGTGCGGCGGGTGCCGGCGCTGCCGCGCGTGGTTCGGCGGCTCGCGCTGGCGGTCTTCCTCGGGACACTGGCGCAGGCGCCGATCGGGCTGCTCGCCATCGCGAGTCACCTGCGCTGGCCGATCGTGATGGTCCACCTGCTGCTGTCGATCGCATTGCTGGCGGTCGCGACCGTACTGCTCCTCGAGGTGCGCGCGGCGCACGTCGGTCAGACGGAGCCGCTCGTCCCACCGGAGCTGAGACGGCTCGGCCTTGCGTTCACGATCGCAGGCTTCGTGCTCATCGTCAGCGGCTCGCTCGCGACCGCTGCCGGGCCGCACTCCGGCGGCGGCGCCGCCGACAAGATCGACCGGCTGGGGCGGTTGGAGCCGATCGTCTACGTCCATGCAGCGATGGTGGGGATCTTCCTGCTGGCCTTCATCTTCAGCCTGGGCTACCTCGCCGCGCGCCGCGATCGCGCGCCGCGCCTCTTCACGTTCGGTGCAGCCGTGTTCGTGCTGCTGCTCGCCCAGATCGGCCTCGGAGAGCTGCAGTGGCGGACCCGCCTCCCGTGGGGGCTCGTGCTCGTACACGTCTTCCTGGCCGCCACGGTCTGGGTGGGCACGGTCGCACTCGCGACGCTGTTCTTCCGGCCGAACGTAGACTTCGCCGATCGCTGACGAACTTCGCATCGTCGACCGGCCGAGCCTGCGCGAGCCTGTTCTGATCGCAGCTTTTCGCGGTTGGAACGACGGCGGCCAGGGCGCCTCGCTCGCGGGCGGCTACCTCGCCAAGATCTGGGAGGCGGACCGGTTCGCCGAGATCGAGCCGGAGAACTTCTTCGACTTCCAGGCCACCCGCCCGCTCGTCTCGCTCGTCGACGGTCAGACGCGGCATATCGAATGGCCGGAGAACGCCTTCTACCACGCGCCGATCCCGGATCTCGATCGCGACGCCGTCTTGCTGCTGGGGGTCGAGCCGAACCTGCGCTGGCAAACCTTCACCGGCATGATCGTCGAGCTCGCACGTGAGCTCGGTGTCGAGATGATGATCACGCTCGGGTCATTGCTCGCGGACGTGCCGCACACCCGACCGTCGCCGGTGACCGGAGGAGCGACCGATCAGGAACTGGTCGAGCGCCTCGGTCTGCAGCGCTCACGCTACGAAGGACCGACCGGCATCGTGGGCGTGCTCCACGACGCGTGCAGCCGGGCGAACATTCCCTCGGTCAGCCTCTGGGCCGCCGTCCCACACTATGTCTCGCTCGCGCCGAGCCCGCGCGCCGCGCTCGCGCTCTGCCAGCGCCTGGGCGGCATTCTCGGGACGCAGATCGACACGGCCGAGCTTCAAGAGGCCTCGGAGCGCTACAGCGAGCAGGTGACCGAGGCGGTCTCGTCCGACGAGGAGACCTCGGCGTACGTCGAAGAGCTCGAGCAGCGGGCCGAGTTGCTGGAAGACGAGGAGGACATCCCCTCCGGCGAGTCACTCGCGGCCGAGCTCACGCGCTTCCTCCGCGAGCGCGAGCGCGGCAACGGCGGGCCCGAGCGCGGTCCGTCGGAACAGCCGTAGTAGCGGCTCTAGTCACCGGCGACGTCGCGGCGCAGGAAGACGACGTAGGCGGTCGCCAGGGGCAGCGCGATGTAGAGCGCGCATACCCACACCGCGCGGATCACCGGCGACCAGTCCGCCGGGGTGCGCAAGAAGCCGTGCCAGGCCTCGAACTGCGTGCCGAGCAGATACGGGCGAATGGCCTCCGTCCCCGGCAGCACTCCGAGGAGCTGCATCAGGAGCGCCCACATCAACGCGCCGACGACCGCCGCCGCGCTGTTGCGCGTGACCGTCGACAACAGGACGGCGAAGGCGGCGATCCCTGCGAGGGGGAGCACGTAGACCGCGAGGCTCGCGGCCAGCAGAGCGACGCCGTGTGCGGCTGAGACCCGCGTCCCGGAGAGGGACGTGAGCGGGTGAAAGCCCCAGGCGATGCTGCCGGCGACAGCGCCGACCAGTCCCATCGCGAACACGATCACGAGCGTGTAGGTGATCGACGCCAGGACCTTGCCAACGAAGATCTCGCCTCGGCTGCGCGAGCGCGTGAGGATCGTCTTCAGCGTGCCGTTCTGGCTCTCGGACGCCACGATGTCACCGGCGACGAGCGCCGTGATGAGCGGGAAACCCCAGATCGACATGAAGAAGAGGACGACGAACGGCGTCGCCAGACCCGTGTCGCGGATATAGCGGCCGAGCGGCACGTCGTTCGGGCCGCCCGACTGGAACACGAGGACGATCACGAAGATGAGCGGCACAGCCATCGCGGTGCCCAGTCCCAGGTAGGTGCGCTTCTGGGCGAGCAGCTTCGCAATTTCCCAGCGGTACACCTTTGCGACTGCGGCGGTCACGCGACGACGGCCTCGCGGTCGTGGTCCGACGATTCTCCACCCGTGAGCCCGAGGAAGAGCTCCTCCAGGCTCGCCGTCTCCGGGATCAGCGCCGTGATGCCGATGCGTGCTTGTCCCAGTGCGATTGCGGCCCGAGCGACGGCCTCCTCGTCAGCTGTGAAGTGAAGCTGTCCTTCGCCGAGGGAGACTCCGTCGACGCCCTGTTGGGCGAGGAGAACGAGCCGCGCTCGCTCCGGGTCGGTGG
Organism: Gaiellaceae bacterium; assembly: GCA_041493175.1. Classification (GTDB taxonomy): domain Bacteria; phylum Actinomycetota; class Thermoleophilia; order Gaiellales; family Gaiellaceae; genus 3-1-20CM-4-69-9. The sequence continues at coordinate 2,924 of JBGPYI010000150.1, forward strand.
CGCGCAGGCGATAACCGGTCGCGGCCGTCGCCAGCAGCTCTTGCAGCGGTCCCTCGTACACGATGCTGCCCGTGCGAATGATCGCGACGCGGTTACAGAGGTCCTCGACCTCGTTGAGGAGATGGCTCGAGAGCAGGATCGTGATGCCCTCGCCCGCGAGGCGGCGAACGAGGTCGCGCATGTCGCGCATGCCGGCCGGGTCGAGCCCGGTGGTCGGCTCGTCGAGGAGGAGGAGCCTCGGCTGGCGCAGGAGCGACGCGGCGATGCCTAGCCGCTGGCGCATGCCGTGTGAGTAGCCGCCGACGCGATCCTTCGCCCGGTCGCGCAGCTCGACGATCTCGAGGACGCCGTCGATCCTGGAGCGCGCGCCGTTACCGTCGTAGTCGGCCAGCAGCTCCAGGTTCTTCCGCCCCGAGAGGTACGAGTAGAAACGCGGGCCTTCGACGAAACCGGCGACCCCGTCGAGTGCGCGGGCACCGTCCACGAGTGGATCGCGGCCGAAGAGCTTCGCGGAGCCCGAGGTCGGCCGGATCAGCCCGAGCAGGATGCGGAGGAAAGTGGTCTTCCCCGCACCGTTTGGGCCGAGGTACCCGAACACGTCGCCACGTTCGACCGTGAGGTCGACGTTGTTCACGGCGACGATGTCGCCGTAACGCTTGACGAGGCCCGTTGTCGCGAGCGGAACCGCGTCGCTCACTTGAGTGCGCGGGCGGCCGCTTCCGCTGCGGCCGGCGGCAGTGACCCGGCGAGGACGAACGAGACTCCGTTTCGCTGCCACTCGATCGCAGTGCCGAGTTGGGTCGCGAGCTCGTGCCCGGTCAGTCCGTCGAGCGAAACGGACGGCAAGGCCGACATGGGACCGCCCTGCGGGGTCCCGGCGGCATCGGCCTTGTGCTCCAGGACGACGATGGCGCCGAGGCCTTGTCCGTAGATCACGAGCGCGTTGTTGCCCTTGACGGTCCGGACGTCCTTACGCGGCAGTCCGACGAGTGTGTCGGGCGCGACGACGGGGAAGTCAACCGCTGCTTGGACAGCGGCGAGGCCGGTAGCGGAGTTGGACTTGTCGGCACCGGTCTGCGGGGTGGTCGCTCCGCTCAGATCGACGGTCTTCGCGCCGACGGGCGGCGACACGTCGACGGCGCTCGACGGCACGGAGCCGTACGAGACGTCCGTAGCGGCGAGCTCGAGTACCGGCTTCGAGTTTCCCTGCGCGTAGATCGCGACCCGCAGCGGCACACCCTGCTCCGCATCCCAGGCGAGCTCGGCGTAGCCGAGGAGCCCGCCGTCGTGCTTCGGCGAGACCTTCACGTTATAGGCCGGCCGGTTCGCGATGTCCGTGGGCTGCGCAGCGGAGACGTCGGCGTTCTCGCCGAGCTTCGACAGGAAGTCGCCGATCTGGGTGAGCGACGGGGGAGCGCCGTTGGCCGGGGCAGACGTGTCCGGCGCCGCCGCGGGAAGGTTGAACGTGTAGACGGTGTTCGACGAGGCGTCGTACGCCGTGACCTTGTCCTTGTTCCAGACGATCTGCACGTCCCCCGCATCGGACTGCAACTCGAGGCGGCCGCGACCGTCGTTTGTCAGCCACAGACGGCCGGTTGCGCCGGACATCAAAGCCGAGGCGTTGCCGCCGAGGAGGGAGCCCGACGGGAACAGCCGGTTCGTGAAGCGGACCTTGGCCGTGATCCCCGCTGAGTCCGGTGCGGCCAGGGCGTCGTGAATGGCCTGCGCGAGTGGCTTCGGCGGCGGCGTCGCGCCGCTTCCTCCGCCCGCGGCGACGGCGATTGCAGTTCCTCCTACAGCCACGGCCAGTGCGGCGACGGCGAGGACGATCAGACGACGGGTGGAGAGTGTGCGCAAAAGTTTCACGGCGGTCCTTTCTCGGCTGCTTGCTCTCCCGTTGTACCTTCGAACTCTGAGAGATCTCTGAGAGCAGGCAGCTCGATCGTGAAGCGCGAGCCCTCGACGTACGCCCGGCCGCCGTGACGTTCGGCCGTAGCGCGCACGATCGCGAGCCCGAGCCCTGAGCCGGACTTGCCGTGGTGGCCGCGCCAGAAGCGCCCGAAGGCCCGCTCCGCCTCGTAGGGCTGGAGCCCTGGGCCTTCGTCGGTCACGGACAGCCGCGCAAGCCCGTCGCTGCCTTCGACGGCAATCGTGATCCGGCCGTCCGGCGGCCCGTACCGGCGGCCGTTCTGGAGGAGATTGTCGACCGCGCGTCCGAGTGCAGCTCGGTCCCCGCGTACCACGACCGGTTCGGGGGCGACGACCTCGATCCCCGGCTCGAGTTCCGCGGCTGAGGTGGCGAGCTCGTCGAGGAACACTTTTTCCTTGGGCAGAGCGGCGTTCGACTCCTCGCGTGAGAGAACGAGCAGGTCGTCTGCGAGCCGGGCCAGCCGTTCCGCGTCATGCTCGAGCTCGGCGATCACCGCGGGCGTCGCGCCGTGACGGGCGATGTACGCGACATTGCCGCGCAGCGCCGTCAACGGCGTTCTGAGCTCATGGGACGCATCGGCGAGAAAGCGACGCTCGCCTTCGCGCGCGCGTTCGAGACTCGCCAGCATGGCGTTCAGCGTTCCTGCAAGCTGCCCGACCTCGTCTGCGGACGAAGGTTGAGGAAGCCTTCGCCGCGAGTCTCCCGTGCGCTCGATCTCCGTCGCGGCGGTCGCGAGCCGGCCGAGCGGCAGTAACGCGCGCCGCATCAGGAGCGCAACGACGCCCGCGCCGAGTACGGCGGCGGCGATGCCCGCGAGGAAGACGAAGAGGTGCAGGCTCGCAAGCGTCTCCTCCAGGTCGTGCGTGGAGGCTGCGACGACGACGGCTCCGCCTGCGGCCGGACCGCCGAGGTCCGCCAGAGGCGCGGAGTAGACCCGGATCCGTTCGCTGCCGAGCCTGGCGTCCGAGTAGCCGGACCGCCCGCTGCCGATCGCGCTGTTCACATGTGCATTGGCCCGCAGGACACGACCACCCAGCGAGAGGGAGCGCGCGACAATGCTGCCGCGGCGGTCGACGACCTCGACGATCAGCTGCGTCCCGCCGAGGGGGGAGTCGAGTGCTCCGGGAGTTGTCAGCAGGGCGGGCGC
>JBGPYI010000084.1:0-8491 GCA_041493175.1 Gaiellaceae bacterium
CTTGCGGCGCACCGGTCCGAGGTCGGCATGGTCTTCCAGCGCTTCAACCTCTTCCAGAACATGACGGCGCTGGGCAACGTGATGTGCGGGCTCGTCGAGGTGCGTGGCTTGAAGAAGCGCGAGGCGCGCGAGCGTGCACGCGAGTTTCTCGCGAGTGTGGGTCTCGCCGACAAAGCGGACAACTATCCGGAGGAGCTTTCCGGCGGGCAGCAGCAGCGGGTGGCGATCGCGCGTGCGCTCGTGATGCGTCCCAAGGCAATGCTGTTAGACGAGCCGACCTCGGCGTTGGACGTCGAGCTCGTCCGGGAGGTGCTGGACGTGATGGAAGGGCTGGCGCGTGACGGGATGACGATGGTCGTCGTCTCCCATGAGTTGCGCTTCGCGCATCACGTGGCGAGCTCGATCCTGATGATGGACGAAGGCAAGGTGATCGAAGAAGCGCCACCGGACCGTTTCTTCTCCTCGCCGAGCCACGAGCGGACGAAGCGGTTTCTCGCCCTCGTCGAGTGAGGATCAGCCGCGACCGCGCTCTCCCAGATCCGCCCGCCGCAGCACATTCGTCCCACATGCGGCACGGCCTCGTCACATTTTAGGGTCTGACCCCAACGTGTAACGCACGAGTGACTGTTCCGCATCAAAAGGCGCCGTTGGCCTGGAATGGTGTCAGCAGGGGCGTAGGTTGATGCCATGCCTCGCCCGCCTCGCGTTCAGTTCGCCGGCGCGATCTACCACCTGATGAATCGCGGTGTGCGGGGTGAGGGCCTCTACACCGACGGTCGCGAACATGCGCACTTCCTTGCGTTGCTGTCAGAAACCTGTGCGCGTTACGAGTGGCTTGTCCGAACCTATTGCCTCATGGGGAACCACTACCACCTTCTCGTCACGACGCCGGAGCCCACTCTCTCCAGCGGTATGCAGTGGCTCAACAGCTGCTACGCGCAATGGTTCAACTGGCGACACGGCCACAAGGGCCACGCCTTCTTCCGCCGCTTCCATTCCGTCCTCATAAAGAGTGATTCACAGCTCTCCGAAGTGGCCCGTTACATCCTGCTGAACCCGGTGCGGGCGCGTCTCTGCAAGAGAGCTGAGGACTGGCCCTGGAGCAGCTATCGCGCGATGATCGGGAAGGAACCGATGCCGGCGTTCCTCACCTCGGACTGGCTCCTCGCGGAATTCGGCGTCGGCATGGAACAGGCTCGGGTGAACTTCTCCGCGTTCATACGCGCGGCGGAATGACACGTCGGAGCCAGGCCGCCACCTCGCGGACGAACTCCGGGTCGATCTGGTGGTACATCGGCGTCTCACGGTAGAGCACTTCCGCGCCTGCAGCTTCGAGCACCTCACGCGACCGCCGGCCCCACTCGACTCCGATCACCGGATCCAGCGTCCCGTGCCCGATCGCGACGGGCGGCGACGGCGGCGACAGGTCGAGCTCGAACCCCTCGACCGTCGGGATGAAGCTGCTGAACACGGCGAGCGCCGCCGGCCGCGGCCGGCCGCGGCCCAGGCCCAACGAGTACGCCATCACGCCGCCCTGCGAGAACCCACCCAGCACCAGCCGGTCGTGCCCGACACCGTGCTCCGCCAAGAAACCGTCAAGCCACTGCGACGCCGCCGAGTAGCTTGCGTGAAACGTCGTCGGCTCGGGTGTGCCGAGCCCGCCGAGCACGTACCAGTGCGCGCCACCTGGCGGCAGCGCCAGCGGTCCGCGGGGCGTCGCCCCGACGAAACGGCCCTCCGGATCCAGCGCATCCAGCAAGGGAAAGAGGTCGTGTTCGTCGGCGCCGCGGCCGTGGAAGAGCACGAGCGCTCCTTCGGGCCCGCCGGCGGCCGGCCGCGCACGCGCAGTCAACGCCATGCCTAGATCATGACGGCCGGGGTACAGTCCAAGCGGCGATGCGCTTCGAGGGAATCCACCACATCACATGCATCACGGCGGACGCACCGGGCAACGTGGACTACTACGTCCGCCTGCTCGGCCTCCGGCTCGTCAAGAAATCCGTGAACCAGGACGACCCGACCGTCTACCACCTGTTCTACGCCGACGAGAAGGGGAGCGCGGGAAGTGACCTGACGTTCTTCGAGTACCCGCACGCCCGCCGCGGGCGCGCCGGCGCAGGGATGGTGCACAGGATCGTCTTCCGCGTGGCCTCCGACGAGGCGCTCGACTTCTGGGAGGAGCGGCTCGCAGCGGAGAACATTCCGACGCAGCGCGCCGACACAGGCCTCCGCTTCGAGGACCCGGAAGGCCTCAGCCTCGAGATCGCCGTCGTCGCGACCGAGGACGAGCCGCTGGTCGCAGACCATCCCCAGATCCCGCGCGAGCTCGCGTTGCAGGGATTCGACGGCGTGCGTGCGTACGCCGACCCCGACCCGAGCCGCCGCTTCCTCGAGGAGACGCTCGCCTTCGAGCCGCAGGGCGACGACAGCTGGGAAGTCCGCGGCGCGAAACGCGGCTCCTGGTACGCGTACGACATCCCGCCCGCAGACCCGGGCGTCCCCGGCGCCGGCACCGTCCACCACGTCGCCTGGGCCTCGCCGCCGGAGGAACACGAAGCCTGGCAGGAGCACATCGCCGCCAGCGGCGCGCACCCGACGCCTGTGATCGACCGCTTCTACTTCAAATCCGTCTACTTCCGCGAGCCGAGCGGCGTCCTCTTCGAGATCGCGACGATCGGCCCCGGCTTCACCGTCGACGAGCCGCTCGAGACGCTCGGCGAGCGCCTGTCGCTGCCGCCGGACTACGAACATCTGCGCGACAAGGTCGAGCCGCTGCTGACGCCGCTGCCGAATCCGCGCGAGCTAGTCCAGCGCTAGCGCCGGATATCGCCCGCGAATCGAGTCGACGAAGCCGGCCATCCGCTCGGCGAGCGCCGCGTCCTCGATCTCGAGCACGTTCTCGGCGTTCGTCTCGCCCGAGTGCGACAGGTTGAAGCTGCCGATGAACACCGTGTCGTCGGCGACGGTCACTTTGGCATGCATGTAGTCGTGCACGGAGCCGGGCGCGTAGGGCGTCGACCGCTTGCCGGAGAACGTTGCCCGCTTGAGCAGGAATCGGAGCGACGGCGCCTTCCAGCTGACGTTCCCGTTCCGCCGCCATTGCTCGAGGACCTCAGCGATCTGCGTCGCGTCGACGACCCCCGCCAGATCAACCTTGCCGTCCGCAGCCACCTCGGCCAGCGTTCCCAGGATCGGACCGGACGAGATCACCGGCGACGCAACTCGGACTCGGCGCTCCGCCGCGCCGATCACATTCGCGATCCGGTGCGCGAGCTTCTCGCCGCGCTTCGGCGAGAACCACGTGCGCACATCCGCGTCGCCGACGCGGATCGGATCCGTCGCCACCTTCCCCGACGCCGCCACCTTCCGCTTCTTCCACAGCTGTGCGAAGTCTTCCTGGAAGCGGATCGCAACGCCCGTCGACTCGACGACGACGATGACGTTCTCCTCCCGCGTCCACGAATCGTCGGTCCAGTTCGTCGAGCCGCTCCAGACCGCGTCGCGGTCGCGCACGACGTACTTGTGGTGCATCAGGTCCGGCCAGCCGGGCACGGCGGCGGTCTCGAACGGCAGCGACTCGATCAGATCGGGCTCGGTCTTCGGCGGCGGGGGGATGGGAGGACGATCGTCGACGGGATCGACGTTGTAGACGAGCCGCACATGCACGCCGCGCTCGTGCGCGCCGACGAGAGCGCCGTGGACGACGTTCTCCGTCTCGTCGTGCAGGCTGATGTCGTAGAGCGCGAGCTCGAGCGTCTCGCGCGCGCCGTCGACGAACGCCGCGATCTTGCGTGCGACGTCCAGTGACGCCTGTCCGCCGTCGGTGAGGGTGTGAACCTGAATCAGGGCTGCTGCTTTGCCCGCAGCGACGCTTTGTGGGCGCGCTTCCGCGATTGCTTCTGCACCCGTCGTCCGAATATGGAGATTAGGGTGAACACGAGAGCCGTAGGGTACGTGCGCGTCAGCCGCGTGGCGGGGCGGGAGGGCGACAGCTTTCTGAGTCCCGAGTTACAGAGGGAGAGCATTGCGCGCGTCTGCCAGCGCGAGGGGCTTGAGCTCGTCGAGTACCTATTGTCAGCCGCGCCCGAGCTGCGCATCGCCATCGTCGACAACAAGGCGCGCTTCTTCTCCGTTCCCGAGCCTCGGCAGCGCACGCTCGACCGGCTTCCCTACGACCTCTACTCGGCAGAGCTCAGCACCGTCCGCGCCAACGGCCAAGCTCCGCCTTCTTGAAGCGCATCTCATCCAAACGAGGCTCCGGCTCTTCCTGGCGGCTTGCGAGCGCAGCGGCGATCATCGCGCTGCTCGCAGGCCTCCTTGCTACGACGGCACTCGCGCGCGCGTCGGAAGGCACGCTCCCCCCACCCACGATCCAGGGAGCGCCCTACAAGGGCAGCACTCTTACCTGCACGCCGGCACAGCCGGCCGATCCGGCCATGACCACCTGGTCCTGGAGCAGAGACGGAACACCGGTTCCCGACGTCACCACTCCGACCTATGTCGTGACCGGCGCGGACGTCGACCACCGGCTCGGCTGCACGGAGACAGTGACCGCGAACGGCGTCACGGAGACCGCGAGCTCAGCCGAAGTCGAGATCATCCGCGTCACGGTCCAGCTCATCGATCAGACCAAGCGGGTGCAGCCGGGACCGACGCTGAAAGTCTGGGTCGTCGTCACGGCGGAGGGCCCACCCCCTGTCGGTACGCTCCTGCTGAACGCGCTGAGGGGCACGAGGGCGGTCACGGTTGCCCGGACGGCCGTGCCGGGGAACGGGCGCTTCTTGCTCGGTCAAACGATCTGGGGCCTCGTCCCCGGCCGTCTCTCTTTCCGGGTCGAGTTCGTCCCCGCCGACCCCGAACTCCATCAACCCGCAGAGCAACTCGACACGATCAGAGCCGTCTCGCCGGCGACCTATCCGTTCGCACGCACGTTCGCCAACCGGCGGCCGACGCTCTTCGACGGACTGACGCAGTTCTGGAGCGACGGCAGGTCGTGCTCGGTCGGGTGCCGGCCTCCCGGCGCGATCAACGGCTGGCCGCTCAAGCCGTTCCAGGAGCAGCACATGCTGCGCGCGGGCCTGAACGAGCTGCGTCCGTCCGGGTTCCACCTCGGGATCGACATCATGGCCCTGGAGCGCCAGAACGTATACGCGATCCAGTCCGGCTATGCGCACATCCTCCAGCGGCGCGGCATCGGCGCACGCGTGCGCATCGGCAACTACATCTACTGGCACGTGAAGATCTTCGTCCACGAAGGGCAGTACGTCCGCGCGTACGAGACGGTGGTCGGTCGCATGTTCGCGTACTACGTGCGCCACCTGCATCTCTCCGAAGTGGGCGGGAGCGGCGGCTATCTCAATCCGCTGCGGCCGGGCGGACGCGTCCTGTCTCCGTGGACCGACTACGAGCCGCCGGTGATCGGAGCGCCTCAGATCTCCGGTGACGGCAGCGTCACCGTCGACGCGTTCGACCCGCAGTCGTTCGCCGGTGTCATCTACTACGCAACCCCGGTGCTGGCGCCCGCAGCTCTCGCCTACCGGCTGTTCACCGCGGCGGGCACGCCGATCACGCCGCTCCAATGGGCGCTGCGCGGTTCGCAGCGGCTTCCCTTTTCGCTCCTCTACTCCGTATTCACGCCGGATGCGCACAGCCCCGGGTTCCTCTGTTTCGCGCACCTGGCGCTCTGCATTCCGCACTGGCGCTACCACCTCGCGGGCGGGCTCGCACCGCGGCTGCCGCTCGGCGCGCTGCACAGCCGCACCCGTCTCACCATCTATGCGTGGGACTGGGCGGGGAACATCACCGCGCGCGACACGTGGCTTAACGGTTAGCGCAAGCGACCGTGCGCATCGAGTAACGCGAGGATGTCGTCGTGCGGGAGCGGGCGCACGAGCCGGCCCTCGCGTCCGACGACGTCGTTCGTCGCCCAGACCGTGTTGAGCACCGACTCCTCGGTCGCGTCGACGACGGCCTCGAAGAACGAATCGAGTGCCTCGTCGGGCACCGCTGGACCGGCTGAAGTGGCGGTAGAGCGGCCCGTTCCCTCCGACGAGGCAGACGCGCGCCTCAAGCGGGCCCCTCTCAGGCCGACTCTCGACGGGCTCTCTTGTGGGCGCGCTTCTTCGCCTGATAGTCCTCGAGCGCCTCCACCGAGTCGACGTCGCCGAGCGTCGGGTGGTTCGGAACGAGGTCCTGCGCCGCCTCGACACCGAAGCGCTTCGCGAGCACGGCGCCTAGCACCGTCACCTTCATCTTCCCGAAACCCGGCAGCGCCCCGATGCGCCGACGAAGGTCGTCGCCGTCCGCGGCGTCGGTCCAAACTCGCTCCGCGTGCCCGCCGTACTCCTCGTCGATCACAGCCGCCAGCTCCTGCACCCGCCTTGCCATCGAACCGGGGAAGCGGTGGATCGCCGGCTTCTCTCGGAACGATTGCTCGAGCTTGCTCGGGTCTGCGGTCGCGATCTTTCGCGCGTCGAGCGTGCCAAACCGTTGCTTCAGCTTCAGGGGCCCTGCGAACGCCGTCTGTACCGGCACCTGCTGATCGAGGGCGAAGCCGATCAGCAGCGCCAGCGGCTCCTCGGCAAGCAGCGCATCTGCTTCCTCGTTCCCGGTGAAGTGCAGCGCGTCGGCCACGCCGGGATCCTAGACGGACGCGTACGCGAACCGGCTCGCGAACGCGCAGTTCTCGGTCAGCTCCCAGCTGAACGGATCGTCGTGCACGACCAGCTCGTCGGCGACGAGCTCCCGGCCGGGCTCCTCGTACCCGGGAATGACGCAGCGCACGACCGAATCGGACGGCGCGGGGCGGGTGGCACGCGCGCGCACGGCGTCGCCGACACGCAAGACGTAACCGTTACCGTCCGGCACGAGCTCGATCGCATTTGTGCGCACCTCCAACAGATGCCGCGCCTTCCGCACCCACGGCAGCACGCCGACGTTGGGCCCGCCGAGCCGGCCGAGGAAGACGTCGGCGAGCGCGGCCCGTTGGCGGTTGTTCCCGGCAGCATCGACGTGGAGCACGATCGTCCACGGCGAGCCAGGTTCGTCGTCGTCGTAGCGCACGACGAGGACTGCGGCGAGGCCGCTGACGTCGACATCTCCGACGCGTCCGTCCTCGACCAGCCAGGCAAGCGCGCCGAAGCAGATGCCGTGCGTGGAGCGCCCGCCTTTAATACCGTCGACCATTCGGCACGGACAGATCGCATCGCAGTTACAGGTCTCGAAGTACGACCCGCCGACGGAGTACGTCATCGCTACCTCCACCACACCATCCGGCGATCCTCTGCTTCAGAACGCCGCCGCGCAAGTACCCTGGACAGGTGGACCCGCTCGCCGTTTTCAGCCCCAAGACCCGAGCGTGGTTCGAGGAAGCCTTCGACGCGCCGACCCCGGCCCAGAAGCTGGGCTGGCCTGCGATCGCGACCGGCAAGGACACGCTGATCCAGGCGCCCACGGGCTCCGGAAAGACGCTTGCCGCTTTCCTCTACGGGATCGACAAGCTCAACTCCGAGCCCGGCGAGGGCCTGCGCCTGATCTACGTCTCGCCTCTCAAAGCTCTGAACTACGACATCGAGCGCAATCTGCGCGGCCCGCTCGCCGGGCTGCAGTCCGAGCTCCGGATCGGCGTCCGCACCGGGGACACGCCCCAGAAGGAGCGCGCCGCGATGCTGCGGAACCCGCCCGACATCCTGATCACGACTCCGGAGTCGCTGTATTTGCTGCTCACCTCGCGCGCGCGCGAGAACCTGAAAGGTGTTCGCACGCTGATCCTCGACGAGGTGCATGCCGTTGCAGGCACGAAACGTGGGGCTCACCTGGCACTGTCCGTCGAGCGCCTGCAACGGCTGACTGACGAGCCGTTTCAGCGCATCGGCCTCTCGGCGACGCAGCGACCGATGGAGGAGATCGGCCGCTTCGTCTCGGGCGCGCGCGACATCCAGTTGGTCGACGCCGGCGTCGCGAAAGAGCTCGATCTGAAGGTGGTCGTGCCGCTCGAGGACATGCGCGAGCCGGGTGCGCAGGGCACCGGATCGGAAGGATCGCAGAGCTCGATCTGGCCCTCGATCTACCCCGAGATCCTCAAGCTCGTCGAAGAACACCGCTCGACGATCGTCTTCGTCAACAACCGCAGGCTCGCCGAACGGCTCGCGCTCCGACTGAACGAGCTTGCCGAGAAGCAAGTCGCGCGCGCACACCACGGCTCGCTTGCGCGCGAGCAGCGCGTCGAGATCGAGGAGCTGCTGAAGGCCGGAGAGATTCCGTGTCTCGTCGCGACTTCGTCGCTCGAGCTCGGCATCGACATGGGCGCGGTCGACCTCGTCATCCAGGTCGAGTCGCCGAAGTCCGTTGCGCGCGGCCTGCAGCGCATTGGCCGTGCGGGTCACGAGCTCGGCGCCGTTTCGAAGGGACGCATCTTCCCGAAGTTCCGCGCCGATCTGCTCGAGTCAGCGGTGGTCGTGAAGCTGATGCTCGAAGGCGGGATCGAAGAGAC
>JBGPYI010000025.1:0-14404 GCA_041493175.1 Gaiellaceae bacterium
CTGGTGAGTCGTGGAGCCCTGAGTTTCAAGGAATGATCGAAGCTGCGCTCGAGCGCTTTGTCTGAACCTTTTGTCGGCACCTCGGGCTGGTCGTATCCGTCCTGGAAGCCCGGGTTCTACCCGGCCGGAACCGACGCGAAGGAGTTCCTCCGCTTCTACGCGGGTCGCTTTTCCACCGTCGAGCTGAACACCACGGGCTACCGGCTCCCGGGCGAGGAGCAGTTCGCGCGCTGGGCTGAGCAGACGCCGCCGGGTTTCCGCTTCGCGCCGAAGCTCGCCGGCAACCCGCCACGACTGCTGGCGGACTTCGGGCCGCGCGTGCGAGCACTCGGGGACCGGCTCGGGCCGATTCGCGTCCAGCTGATCAGCGCCCGGGACGAGGGGATGATCGAGCTGATCCTCGGCTCCCTCGATCCGGAGCTTCTCGTCGCGTTCGATCTCGCGCATCCGTCGTGGAACGGGATCGAGCCGCGGCTCGCAGAGGCAGGAGCCGTGCGGGTCAACGATCTCGACGACGAGGCGCCGTTCCGCTACGTGCGGTTTCGCGATCCGCCGTATGACGACGAGGCGTTGCGGGAGTGGGCCGACCGCCTACGCGCCGTCGACGTGCCGCTCTATGCGTACTTCCGGCACGAGGACGAGCCGACGGCTCCGCAGTATGCAGAGCGGCTGCTCGAGCTGCTCGCTCAGTGATGGCGGCACTGCTTGTCGACTCCGACTATGGAGTCGAGCAGCGCGTTCTGCTGGCGTTCGTACGCGACGTCCGCCGAGTTGTTCGGGTTGTAGTCGTGCAGCCCGGGCAGTGTGATGCTGGCGTCCGGGGTGACACCCGGGCCCTCGACGGTAATCCGGTACTGGTCGCCGTTGCCCGGGCCGCGCGGAGTGCTCGGGAAGCCGGCCGGGTGCGGATACCCCTTGGTCGGATCAAAGGGGTAGAACCCGTAGCAGAAGAGGCCCGTCGGATTGTGCGCAAGAAAGGAGTTCTCGCGCATCCAGCCTTTGCCGTAGCGTGAGTTGAACGTGTCGAGGTAGACGAGGCGGCCGTAGCCGTCAGTCGGAGCCCCGCGGCGCGTCGCGGTGAAGCCGTGTACGGGCTGTCCGTCGTACGTGACGCGTCCGAACAGGTCATGGAAGCGGCCGCTGTAGATCCAGTCCGTCCACGCCTCGATCTTCACGATCGGGCCCGACCAGTGCGACAGGTGGAGCTCCCACGCGCGCTGGACGGGCTGCCACGGCGTCATGCCGAGATCAGGCAGCGGCGTCTGCCACGACTGCAGGGCCCAGTACGAACCGTCGGACGCGGTGCAGGCGGAGACGAGGAACGCAAGCTTCGGGCCGTCGTATTTCCGGCAGGCGCCCTTGAACGACTGCCAGTAGCGGCCGCGGCCGGAATAGTCCTTGCTGAACCGCACCTGCCGCTTGCCGGACGTCGGGTGGCGCGCGTTGACCGCACCCCAGGCGAGGACATGCTGAAACCCTCCGCGGGCGCGGTACGTCATCAGCGCCTCGCCCCGTGCGTTGACGGTCAGCCGCACGTTCTTTGCGTTGCGGTCGATCAGCTGCGAGGCGGACGCAGACGCAGGCAAAAGCAGGAATGCGCAGACGGCGACGGCGAGGCTCCTCACACCCGTATTTTCGGCATTGAAACTTAGAGACTTGTTAGGAAGCGCCCCGAAAGAGGGACTAGAACCGCGCAGTGGCGCCCAGGTGGCGTTCGTAGGCTCCGGTCTCCAGGATCTCGGCGATCTGGGCGACCGTATGGCGCAGCTCGTCGTCCGTGTTGTAGTAGTGCGGGCCGAGCCGCAGACCGGCGTCCGGACGGAAGTCGCAGAGGATCTGGCGCTCGCCCAGCTCCGTATGCACCGCTTCGAACTCCGGCGTGCGCACGGTGACGGTGCCGCCGCGGCGGGCCGGGTCGCGCGGGCTGCCGATCTCGAAGCCAGCTTCGTCGAGCAGGTCGATGAGCAGCTGCGTCTGGCGGACCGAGTTCTCGCGGATGCGGTCGACGCCGATCTCCTCGATCAGGTCGTAGCCGGCGGTCGCCGCGTAGAGGGCGGGGACGTTGGGCGTGCCGGTGAGAAAGCGCGCCGCGCCGTCTGCGTAATCGAGCTCGGGCTCGAAGCCGAAGGGACGTGCGTGCGCCTGCCAGCCCACGAAGGTCGGCTCCAGCACGTCGGCAAGATCGGGCCGGACGTAGAGCCAGCCGTTCCCGGGCCCGCCGCAGAGCCATTTGACGCTGCCGCCGACAGCGAAGTCGACGTTCAGCGCGGCGACGTCGAGCGGCACGATCCCCGCTGACTGGTACGCGTCGAGCACGACGTGCGCGCCGACCTCGTGTGCGCGGCTGACGATCGCAGCGACGTTCTGGATCTCCGCCGTCTTGAAGAGGACGTGCGTGATCGGGACGAGCAACGTTCGTTCGTCGATCGCCTCGACGATCGCCTTGTCGTCTTCGACGACTACGACGTCGAGCTCCGGCTGCGCCTGGTACAGGTAGCGGACGCTCGGGAAGTTGCCCTCCTCGTAGACGACGCGGTTGCGGTGCGGATCGACCGGCCGGAAGCAGGACACGATGATCGCCTCGGCGACTGCGACGTTCTGATGCATGACGGTCGACCCAGGCGGCGCCCCGATGATGCGACCGACCTGGTCGCCGACGGTCATGGGCATCTCCCACCAGCCCTCGCCCCAGGCCCGGATGCCGCGTTCCTTCCACATCCGCGCGAACTCGAGCACGCGTTCCTCGGCAGCCGCAGGCATCGCGCCGAGCGAGTGGTTGATGAGGTACGTCGTGTCGCGGAGGATCGGGAACCGCTCGCGGTACTGGGTCAGCTCCATGCGGCGCAGCCTAGTCCGGAAGCGAGACGACTCGTAAGGCCACGTCTCGGTGTCGGACACCCGGTCGTAGGGTTGGCCCCGACGTGACGGAACGCGCTGCGACGCCCCGTTTCGGCGCGTTTCCCAATCGTCCAACTAGAACACGGCTGGGTGTCGGACACCGTGACGAGAGTGTGACTTAGTTTCCACAGCCGGCGGAAGGTCACCTCGCCACAAGAGCGAGCGAGTACCGGAACGTTCAGCTGTCGCTGAGGTGGCGTTCGCCCGGGCCGACGTAGCGCGCGGAAGGCCGGAACAGGCGGCCGGTTCGCTTCTGTTCGAGAATGTGCGCGGACCAGCCGGCGACGCGCGAGCAGGCAAACATCGCCGGCGCGAGCGGCGGCGGGATCTCGGCGACATCGAGGACGATGGCCGAGTAGTACTCGACGTTCGTCGCGAGGACACGTTCGGGGTGGGCCGCTTGGAGTGCCACAAGCGCCGCTCGCTCGAGCTCCTCCGCCACCTCGACGTACGGCGACTCAAGTTCCTTCGCCGTCCGCTTCAGAATGCGTGAACGCGGATCCTCCGCACGGTAGATGCGATGGCCAAAGCCCATGATGCGTTTCCGATTCGCGAGCGCTTCCTTCACCCATCGTTCTGCGTCGCCCATGCGCGCGACCTCTTCGAGCATCGGCTTGACGTAGGCCGGGGCGCCGCCGTGCAGCGGCCCCGAGAGTGCGCCGACGGCTGCAGAGAGGGCGGCGCCGCAGTCGGCGCCCGTGGATGCGACGACACGAGCGGTGAATGTCGAAGCGTTCAAGCCGTGCTCGGCCGTGCAGATCCAGTACGTGTCGATCGCCTTCACGTGGCGAGGGTCGGCCTCGCCGCGCCACCTGAGCAGAAATTTCTCAGCGGCGGTCTTGCCGCGCGAAACGACATCGTCGGGGACAACGTCGGTCTTTCCGTCGGCGAGGCGCGCGGACCGCGCGACGATCGACATCATCTGCGCCGACAACCGACCGACGTCTTCGCGCGCCTGCTCGTCGGAGATCTCGTTCAGCTTCCCAAGCTTCCACTCGCCGGAAAGCCGCGCCGTTTCCGCCTGGAGGTCGGCGGGTGCGTCGCCCGTGAGGCGCGCCGGCTCGTACGCCTCCGGATCCGGCATCTTCGAGTGGAGGTCGTCATCGACGAGAAGACCCCAAACGTTCTCGTAGGGAACTTGCCCGACGAGCGGCTCGACGTCGACACCTCGGTAGCGGAGCGCCCCGCCCTCGCGGTCGGGTTCCATGATCTCCGTCTCGACGGCGACGACACCTTCGAGCCCTGGTTTGAAGTCGTTGTTGCTGCTCATGTCAGTTCCGCCAACTCGATCGCCCGCCCCATCGACCGTCCCTTCGCGGCCGCGAGCACGAGAGCCGCTGCCGCGACGTCCTGGACCGCGACACCGACTGACTTATACAGGGTGATCTCATCCCGGGAGCTGCGTCCATGTTTCGTGCCGGCGACGAGTTCTCCGAGCTCGGCATGGACGTCGGCAGGGCTCACGCCGACGAGCTCGGGCGCTCCTGCCGGAGGCGGCGCCAGCGCGGACTCGCGCGACTCGACGACGAGCAGCGCATCCACAACGGTCTGCTCGTCCAACTCGCGCCCCGCGGGATTGAGGCCGACCGAGTTGACGTGAACGCCGGGCGACAGCCACTCCCGCCGCACGATCGGGTCGGTCGCGTGCGTGGTCGCGGCAACGACATCGGCATCCCGGATCGCTTCCTCGTACGAGCCCACCGCGCGGGCGTGCGGACCGATCTCCGCTGCGAGCGCCTCGGCCTTCGCCCGGTCGCGGCCGGCGACGCGGATCTCGGTGAACGCGCGCACCCGTGGCAGCGCTCGGGCGTGGGAGCGCGCCTGAACTCCGGTGCCGAGGAGCGCGAGCACGTGGGCGTCTTCGCGCGCAAGGAGCCGCGTTGCGAGCGCCGAGCCCGCCGCGGTGCGCGTCGCTGTGATGTAGGTCCCGTCCATCAACGCCAGCGGCGTGCCGTTCTCCGGGTCGAAGACCGCGATCACCGCCTGGTGCGTGTGCCGGTCGGTGTTCTGCGGGAAGAGCGTCACGAGCTTGCAGGCGAGCCCTGCGGACGGAAGGTAAGCCGGCATCACGCCCAGCAGGCCCTGCCGCTCCTCCACCAGCGCAGCGATCCGCGGCGGCATCGATGCCTCTCCGGCGCTGAGGTCTCTGTGCGCGTCTGCGAGCGCGTCGACAAGCTGGTCGAGGTCGAGCAGCTCACGCACTTCCGCTTCCGAGAGCAAGATCACGACAGTCGTTTCAACAGGCCGAGGGCCTGCTGATTCCAGGGGACGCGGTGCGTGACTCCGGCTCCGCCGACGCGCCCGCGATTCGCGAGGTACCAGTCGTAGGTCTCGATCAGCGCCTCGCGGTTCGAGAGTCGCGGCTGCCAGCCCAGGAGCCGCTGCGCCTTCGAGACGTCGACGAACGAGTCCTTGTGCGCGGTCTTGTAGTGCCATTCCGCGAGCGGCGAGACGCGCAACAGCTCCAGGCCGCGCAGCGCGATCTCCGCCGGTTTCACGGGGACCGGCTGCAGCCGCGACGCGGAGCCCGCGTGGTCGATCAGCGCCTGCAGGTCGGACCGCACCGTGCCAAAGTCGGTGGCGCCGATGTTGAACGTCTCCCGCGCCGCCTTCGGCTCCTCCCCGGCTCGCACGATCGCGTCGACGAGATCCTCGACCGCGAGGAGCTGGTAGCGGTTGTGGCCCTTGCCGAGCGTGTAGATCCGGCGTCCCTCTCGGATCCAGTCGAAGAGGATCTCGAACACGCCCAGGCGTTCCGGCCCGATGAAGGTCTTCGGGCGCACGATCGTCGTCTCGACCGCCGCCACGCGGCACAGTCCCTCTGCGTCGATCTTCGACTCGCCGTACCACCCCACGCCGACGAGGGGATCGTCCTCCTCGATCGGATGCTTCTCCGGCACGCCGTAGACCGCAGTCGAGGAGATGAAGACGACGCGCCGGACGCCGGCTTCGTCCGCGGCCCGCAACACGTTCTCGGTTCCGCCGACGTTCGCCGAGCGGATCGAGGCGCGAGACGCCTGGATCGGCAGCGCCGCCGCTGCGTGCACGACCACGTCGGCGCCGTCCACGAGTGAGCCGACGCTGTCGCGATCGCGAACGTCGCCGCGCAGCTCGTCGACCGAGCGTTCGAGGGCGGCGTCGTCCAGCGGGACGACGTCGAGCGTTCGTACGTCGTGCCCTTCGGCGAGCAGCCGTCGAGCGAGGTGCAGGCCGAGAAAGCCCGCGCCGCCGGATATCGCCCAGAGCATCTACCTAGGAACGCTACTCGCCGCAGGCGGCGTGGGCGCCGGCTGAACCGGCGGCTTCGCGTCCACGAGCACCGCGGCGGCCAACAGCACGGCCATGCCGACCATGCTCTCGCCCACGAGACTGCCGCGCAGCCGCGGTAGGCCGCCTTCGCCGCCGCGTGCAATCGCCGGCACGGCGACGAGCTTGTGCAACCCGCCCCACGCAAGGGCGAGCGAGACGAGCCCGATCTTGACGAGCAGCACCCGGCCGTACCCCGTCGTCCAGAGGTCGTTCAGCTGCGGGAGCCGCAGGATGCTGAGGTAGACGCCCGCAAGGAGCAGGACGGCCACGCAGACTGTCGCGAGGCGCGAGAACGCGAGGAAGGCGGTGCGTCGCGCGTCCGGCATCAGCGGCCACACGACGACCACGAGTTGGACGAGGCCCCCGATCCAGAGAGAGGCGGCTGACAGATGCGCCCAGTCGGCGAGCGCCGACTTCCACGAGGAGCCGGCGTCGGCGGCCGAGTGGCCCGAGAGCGAGAGGCCGGATGCGAACGCCAGGCCGAGCACGAACGCCGGCCACAGCAGGATCGTTCGGTCGGTCAGCCATGCAAGGAACAGAAAAGCGGTCACGAGGGCGAAGCCGAGGGTCATCGCGATGAACGCCGTGCCAAACCTCGACCGCGCGATGGGCGAGAGGTCGCCGTAGAGCAGCCTGCCGAAGGGGAGCTGCAACGCGTCCTCGGCTCGGAGAATGAAAGCGGCGATCCCGACGTTGAGCGTCGCCAGCGCGCCGATCGCCGTCACGGCGTAGAAACGCTGCTCCGCGCGAGCGGGCAACCGCTGACGCAGCACGAGGAGCCGGAAGCCCAGCCCACCGACGAGCAGTGCCAACGCGAGGAAGTACAGCCAGCGCACCACGTGCTCGCTCGTCGTCGGCCCCGATGCGCCGAACGCCTCCGTCGGAGCCGGCGCGCGCGCGCGGACGCCGAACGTGAATACGCCCGACACGACGTGCCCGTCGCCCGACATGGCGTGCCAGCGCACGGTGTACGCACCTTTTGGTAGGCGCGGCACCCACGCCGTCAGGTAGCGCCCGTCGGTCCCGACTCGTTTCACCCGCATGCTGCCGCTGGACGAATAGAGGCGGACCGAGCCGGGCAGGCCCTGCACATACTGATCGAAGCGCAGCACGATCTTCTGAGGCGACGACGCGAGCCGCTGGCGAAATCCCGGTGTCGTCTGCTCGAGCGTCGCATGCGCGAACGCCTGCGCCGGAAAAACGAGCACCAACGTTGCGGCAGTCAAGAGGACCCGCTTCATCGGCGCGGTGTCCCAGCGAGCTGCGAGATGTGCCCGAAGATCGGAGCAACATCGCGATCGCAATAGAGCAGCACGGAGATCACCACGAACGTCAGCGCGAACCCTGTTGCCACCGCCTGCGAACGCGGGCGCACGCAGCGAGCCAGCGGGAAGATCGCACCGATGAGCAGCGTCCACCCGAGCAGGTGGTGCAGGAACGCGGAACGCTGGAAGAACCACGCATTCTGCTCGTGGACGAGGAACGCGCCGCCGGAGACGAGGAATGCAGCAGTCATCCCCAGGCGCCACCACCTGCTCCGCAGCTTGCCGCGCACCAATGCAAGCTCCGTCGCGCCACCGAGCATCAGCACCTGCGCCCACGCCCCGTGCGCGATCATGTGGATCGCCGAGTTCGTGTAGAAGGTCATCACCGGCCACAGCAGGACGCCGAGCGCAAACGCGATGCCGGGCCACAGGTACGCGCGCCACGCCCGCCGCCGCCACACCTCTGTTCCCACGACCGCTTCGCCGAGCAGGCAGAGGCCGAGCAAAAGGAATCCCGTCGCGAACAGCCAGTGGACGTGCTCACTGGGCGGTTGCATGTTGCTCCTCGATGTCCTCAAGCAGGCCCGGTACGACGACGAAGTGGAAGAAGAGCCCGACGGCGATCACGAGCAGAGGCGCCTCGACGAAGAGCCACCAGAAGCCTTGCCCCCGCGGATGCAGCAGCGTGATCCGGTATGGCTGGACGAGCGCCCAGATGACGCCGGCGAGCGCGGTCGCCGGCCCGACGGCGGACACGATCCGCGCGCGCGTGGTGGCTCGTTGTAAAGGTGCTTCGAGTTCGGTGACGAGTTCTGCGTTCACGACGTCCTCCTCCCGTGGTCGAGGTCAGTGCACACGAACCTGGCGGACGCCGAAAGCGCCCCAGGCCTAGGCTGGCGCGGGAGGAGGCCTGACTTCGAACGCGAGCCCGAACAGGTTGCGCGGAGTGACGAGCTCGCCGACCGTTGGGCGTGGCGCGGGCAGGCTCCCACCCAAGAGACGTGACGCACGCGCGGCCGTGTCGCGGGCGTAGCTCTCGTAGTCGGCGAGCCAGCGTTCGACTGCGCGGTAGACGAGGGCGACGACCACGGCCAACACGGCGAACACCGGCAGCGCAGCCGTATGGAGCCAGGGAGCAAGCAAGGGCCAGCGGCCGACCGAGATCCCCTCGGCATCCATCTGGACGAGATACATCAGCGACGTCACGAGGAAGGAACCGAGCCAGAGCTCCGGCGAGAGCTCGAGACGCACACGGGGCGCGCTTCGAGTTGCGAATGACCCGTGTGCTGCCAGCAGCCGCCGGGCGGCACGCGCTACTGCGCGCGCCTTGACGAAACGCCAGGCGACGCGCGCCAGCATCAATGCGACACCGACCTTCACGAACGCGAGCAGCACGGGGTAGTAGTGGGCGCCCGCATACGAGGTGCCGACGCGTTGGCCGAAGTCCAGTCGATGGGCCAGGCTCCGCCCGAGCAGCTCCGCAATCAGGGCGAGCAGACCCAGCGCGAGCCGCGCCAGAAGTCGCTGGTGCCGCCGTGCACGCTCCATGGCCCCGACAGTGTGCGCCTCTCGGCGCGGGCAGGTCAACTCGGAGGAGAGAAGCCGGTTACCGGCTCCTTACGCGACGACCGTGAGCATCCACTCGCTGCTGCAGCGATCCTCGAAGGCGACGAGGAAGATCCGCTGGTACTGGCCGAGGCACAGGGAGCCGTCGCTGAAGGGGATCTGCTCCGTCCGAGGGCCGAGCAGCATCGAGACCAGTCGCGCGCGCTCCTCGGCCTCGACGGGGATGAGACGCTCGAGCAGGCACTCGAGATCGGAGAAGAAGCCGCTCTCCCGTTCCTGCACGCGGATCAGTGACGGGTCGCCGTTCGGCGAGACGAACGCGATGCCGCTGCCTCCGGTCGAGGCGACCTCGCGCCGGACCTCGTTCGTGATGTCGAGCACGGTCAGGTTCGGCAGCGCAGCCGCGATCGAGACGGGGATCTCGACGGATGTCACGCGGACGCAACCTCTCGCGGCAGCCGGAAATGCACGTCCTCGCGCGCCACTGTCACCTCGACGACCTCGCCGTAGCCCAGCGCGGCCAGCCGTTCGATGGTCGCATCGACGAGCTCGCCGGGAGTGGACGCGCCGGCGGTCAGCCCAATCACCTCGTGCCGGGAGAACAGGTCGTCGCCGAGCTCGCTCTCGCCGTCGATCAGCTCCGCTTCGGCCCCGGCATTACGCGCGACCTCGACGAGCCGCTGGGCATTCGAGCTCGTCTGCGAGCCGATCACGAGGATGAGAGTGGCCTCCTCGGCCAGCCGCTTGACCGCGTCCTGGCGGTTCTGAGTGGCGTAACAGATGTCATCCGCGCCCGGACGGGTGAGCGCACCGAAGCGCTGCTCGAGAGCGTCCACCGTTGCGCGCACGTCGTCGAGCGACAGCGTCGTCTGGCTGATCACGGCGACGGGCCTGCCGTCAGACTCGAGCCGGGCAGCGGCCTCCGGCGACTCGACGACCACCGTCGAGTCCGGGCGCTCGCCGTGCGTGCCGATCACCTCGACGTGGTCGGCGTGGCCGACGAGCGCGACGAGATGTCCCGTGTCCGCGTAGCGGCGCGCTTCCGCATGGACCTTGGAGACGAGCGGACAGACGGCGTCCACGACACGCAGACCGCGCTTCTCGCAGTTCTCGCGCACCGCAGGCGCGACGCCGTGCGCGGAGAGCACGCAGATCTCACCCGCCGGAATCTCGTCCTCGTCGTCGACGAACACGGCACCGAGGCGCTCGAGACGGCGCACAACATGGTCGTTGTGCACGATCTGGTGCCGCACGTAAATCGGGGGGCCATGCTCGGCGAGCAGGCGCTCGACGATCTCGATGGCGCGGTCGACACCCGCGCAGAAAGACCTCGGTGCGGCAAGCAGGACGCGTTTGCTCACGGGTTCGTCTCCCACGCGCGGGTGAGGGAAGGGGCTGAAGGGGAAACCGTGAGGTTTCCCCTTTCTTTCTCCTCAGCCCAGGCGGCGATCTGAGCGGCGCATGGGCTGAGGCGTGACCTAAAGAAGGGAGCTCGTGAGGGAAACATGGTTTCCCTCACGGGAGCGAGCCGAAGGCGAGCGACGCCGGCGCAGAAAGACCTCGGTGCGGCAAGCAGGACGCGTTTGCTCACGCGATCGCCTCCAGTCCCTTGAGCGCACGCCGGGCTCCGACCGCTGCGCGCAGCGTCACGAGCGGCTGCCGCACGAAGCCGCGCAGGAACCCCAGGTAGTCGACCTCACCGTCCGCTTTCGCGCCCTCGGCAACGCCGCCGAGCCGTTGCGTCGGCGTGTCGCTGATCGCGCGCAGGCAGCCGACGAGGCGGCCGCTCCGCGCGAGTGCGCCCGATTCCATATCCACCGCGTCCGCCCCGGTCTGTGCGTGCAGCCGCGCACGCTCGGCGGGATCGTCCACGATCCGGCTCGCGCCGAGGATCGTCCCTGTCCGTGCCGGTGAAGCGCCGAGCGGCCCGCCCTCCCAGAGAACCGCCCCCGACTCGTCCACGACACGCGTCGCGTCGATGACGGTGCCGACCGGCAGCTCACCGGACAAGGCGCCCGCGATCCCGAAGGAGACCAGCCGTCCATCGGGCACGCCCTTCGACGCCCCGAGTCCCACCACCGCCGTCCGTCCCAACCGCCGCGCGATGCGCTCCTCGACGGTCATGGCGCACGCGAACGTCAGCCCGTCAGCGTCCAAGCCATGCTCCTTGCGCCCTCTTTGAGCGAGCCGGCGGCCTCGTACGCGGCCGAGGGCTCGAAGCCTGAATGGATCGCACAGTGCTCGCAGCGAGGATCGTTCCCCGGCCCGTAGTCCTCCCACTCCATGCCGTCGAGGAGCGCGTCGTAGGTCGGGAAGATCCCGTCGGTGAGCAGGTAGCACGGCCCTTTCCAGCCGTAGGGATTGCGCGTGATCGAGCCCCACGGCGCGCACTTGAGCTTCCGCTCGCCGGTGAGGAACTCCTGATAGATGGGAGTCGCGAGCCAGCGATAGCCACGCTCGCGCGCGACGGTGCGGATGACCCGGAACTTCTCCTCGTGCTCGGCGCGCGTCATCGTCAGCGCCGGATCGATCTGGGAGTACTGGTAGCCCGGAGCGATCAGCATGCCGTCGATACCGACGTCGTCGGTGAGATAGCCCATCATCTCGATGACGTCCTCGATCGACGTCTCCTTGAAGATCGTCGTGTTCGTGGCGACGCGGAAGCCGGCCTCGCGCGCCTTCCTGATCGCGTCGACCGCGACGTCCCACAGGCCCGGGTAGTCGCAGATGTAGTCGTGGATCTCGCGCATCCCGTCGAGATGGACGACGAACGTCATGCGGTGGCTCGGCTCGAAGACGTCCAGGTACTGCTCGAGCCGCAGAGCGTTCGTACACAGGTCGATGTTCTTCCCGAGCTCGAGCATGCCGGCGACGACATCCTCGATCCCCTTGTAAACGAGCGGCTCGCCTCCGCAGATGGAAACCACCGGCGCGGGGCACTGGACGCCGGCGTCGATGCACTCCTCAACGGTGATCCGCGCCTTGTTCGACTCGTACTCGCGGATCTTCCCGCAGCCGATGCACGCGATGTTGCACGCGAGGGTCGGTTCGAGCATGAGGACGAGCGGGTAGCGCTCCCCTTTGCGCTGCTGACTGACCACGTAGCGGCCGATCTGGACGGTCGAGCGGAGCGGGAACTTCATCCGTTGAGCCTTTCTCTGAGGCGCCCAAGCGCGAAGAGCGGGAAGGTAAGCCGGTAGAGGTGGTAGCGGATCATGAAGTCGAGGGGGAAGCCGGTGCCCGTGTAGTGCTGCTCGTCCCAGTCGCCGTCAGGACGCTGGGTCTGGCAAACATACTCGGCTGCACGCCGCGTGGACAAGCCTTTCTCGGCCCCGCCCGCCACGTATGCCAGCAACGCCCATGCGGTCTGCGAGGGGGTCGCGGCCCCGCGACCGCGCCGGGCGGGATCGCTGTAGGAAAGGATGTCTTCACCGAAGGCACCGCTCCGTTGCTGGACCGAGTCGAGCCACGCGAGCGCGCGCCGGATGGCCGGATGCTCCGGTGGGACGCCGCACGCCTCGAGCGCGGGCACCGCAGCACCCGTCCCGTAGAGGTGGTTCACGCCCCAGCGGCCGAACCAGGAGCCGTCGGGCTCCTGCTCGGCGAGCAGCCAGTCGAGGCCGGACGCGAGCGCCGAGTCGTAGCCCGACTCGTGGCCGAGCGCCTCGAGTGCATGGGCAGTCACGTCGGCGGTCGGCTCGTCCGTGACCTTGCCGAAGTCACAGATCGGGAGCTTGTAGAGCCACAAAGCCTCGTTGTCGGCGTCGAAGGCCCCCCAGCCGCCGCTCCGCGACTGCAGCCCGACCACCCAGTCCAGCCCACGCCGGACGGCGGCGTCGCCCATCTCCAGTTCGCGGAGCGCCAGGGCGACCACGGCCGTGTCGTCGACGTCCGGGTAGAGGTCGTTGTCGAACTCGAACGACCAGCCTCCCGGTGCGAGGTCGGGCCGGCGGATCGCCCAGTCGCCGCGGACCGTCACCTCTTCGCCGAGCAGCCACGAGCCGGCGGCCCGGAGCCGGGGATCGTCGGCCGGGACCCCCGCCGCGCGCAGGGCGAGCACGGCGAGCGCCGTGTCCCAGATCGGTGACTGGCAGGCCTCGGGACGGAGGCGGTCGCCGTCGTGGACGAGGAACCGTTCCCAGCCGGCGAGGCCGCGCGCGAACGTCTCGTCTTCGAAACCATGCCCGAGCGCGGCAAGCATGATCAGCGACCACACCCACGGCGGCTGGATCCCGCCCCAGGAGCCGTCGGCCTCCTGCCGCTCGCGCACCCAGTGCTCCGCGACGCTGATCGCACGCCTGCGGCGTCCCGAGAGGCGCGGCGTTCCCGACGCTTCCGTCTTGCGCCCACCGATCTCGGTCAGATCGATGGCGCTCGGCCGGACGGGCTGCAGCGCCTCGACCACCGACAGCGACACCATCGTCTGCCGTGCCCAGCACGCGAAGTCGTAGACGGACAGCGGGCCGTTGGCCGGGAGCAGGATCAGCTCCACCGGCACGTGCGCCAGCCGCCGCCAGGGCCATTGCCCGATCAGCGCGAGAAACGCACGAGTGAAGATGCGCGCCCGTGCGACACCGCCGCTGCGCCGGATGTACTCGCGCGTCGCGTCGCCGGCGTCGACGCCCGCGAGCTTCAGCGCCGCGTACGCCTCCACGGTCACCGAGAGATCCGCAGGGCCCTGGAACCAGATCGACCAGGTCCCGTCGGCGCGGCGCCGCGCGAGCAGCTCGTTCGCGAGCAGCCGGTCCGTCGCTGCGTCGCGCAGGCCGAGGAAGTGGAGCAGGAAGAGGTGCTGCGCGATCATCGTCGCGTTCGACTCGAGCTCGCCCTTCCACCAGCCGTCGGAATGCTGGAGCGAAAGCAGGCGCTCGACGCCGCGCTCGACGGCGGTGTCCAGCCCGGTGAGCTCTTGCACGACGGTCACACCGCCACCTCCCTCGCCTGCGAGCCCCCTTCTTCAACGTGTCTGCTCACGCAGCCACCTTAGTTGTCACACCGGACAACGCTCGCGCTGCCGCCCGTCCGGAACGAACCGCGCTCTCCATCGTCGCGGGCCAGCCGGTCGCGGTCCACGCGCCCGCGCGTGTGACGTTCGGACGCGAGGTGAGCGGGCCCGGCCGGCGCGAGGCCGTTCCCGGGCGGAGAGCGACGGTTGCGTGCGGCTCGCGGCTGACGCGCGACCACACAAGCTCTGCGTGACCGAGACGTTCGGTCAGCTGAGCGGCGATGTGGTCAACGAGCTCGCGGCCGCGGATCTCCATCAGCTCCGGCACGCCGCTCGACACCACCGTCAGGTACTGCCCCTGCTCGGGCGGCTGCCCGGTCAGCGCGCCGCGGTCGAAGACCCAATGCGCATCCGAGCCAAG
>JBGPYI010000016.1:0-16432 GCA_041493175.1 Gaiellaceae bacterium
ACCTTCTTGCCTGCGCGCCAGCCCTCGTCCTGCGTGATCAGGAGCTCGCACGCCATGTCGTTCATGCGATCCGACAGCGACTCGGCGGAGAAGCCCCCGAACACGACCGTGTGCGGCGCGCCGAGCCGCGCACACGCGAGCATCGCGATCGGCAGCTCGGGAACCATGCCCATGTAGATGCCGACCGGCGTCCCCTTCTTCACGCCGAGGTCCTTCAGCGCGTTCGCGAAGCGCACGACCTCACGCTGGAGGTCGGCAAAGGTGATCGTGCGCCGCTCGTCCTCCGGCTCGCCTTCCCAGTAGTACGCGACCCTGTCGCCGTTGCCGGCCTCCACATGCCGGTCGGTGCAGTTGAAGCAGACGTTGAGCTTGCCGCCGAGATACCACTTCGCGTACGGCGGCTCCCACTCATAGAGCTTGGAGAAGGGCTCGAACCACGTGACGCGATTGCGGCCCTCGGTCTCCCAGAACTCCTCCCAGTCGCGTTCGTAGATCTCGGGCTGGGCGTTGGCCTGCCGTGCGAACTCAGGGTCGGGCGCGTAGCGACGCTCCTCGAGGAGCATCGTGTCGATCGTGTTCGTCAAGGCGTTAGGTCGTAGGGGTAGTCCGTGAGGACCTCGTAGCCGTCCTCCGTGACGAGGAGGAGGTCTTCGAGGCGCAGGCCGCCGTACCCGGAGCGGTAAAGACCGGGCTCGATCGTGATCACGTCGCCCGGGACGAGGTCGTGGCCGATGCGGCCCATCGAAGGCAGCTCGTGCACCTCGAGGCCGACGCCGTGGCCGAGCCCATGGAAGAACCCGTCCTCCAGCACCTCGCCGGGCTCCTTGTTGAGCTGCGTCTTGTAGCCCGCACCGTGAAAGATCTCGCAGACCCCCTCATAGAGCTCGCGACCGTTCACGCCGGGCTTGACGCCGGCGGTCGACGTGTCGAGCGCCTCCTTCACTAGTCGGTACCACTCCTTCACCTCGTCCGAGGGCTCGCCGACGACGTACGTGCGCGTCATGTCCGCATAGCACCCCGTCGCCTTGTCCTTCGGATAGAGGTCGAAGACGATCGGCTCGTTCGGCCCGATCTGACCGGAGCCCATGTTGTGGCCGACGGCCGTCTGCGGCCCGTGCGACACGATCATGTCGCTCCCTTCGACCTCGTGGTCGGCGAAGACGTCCTCGATCACGCGCTTCAGGCGTTCGCACGTGAGCGGCTCGCCGTCGACTTCGAGACCGGCGCCGCTCGGCTGCGCACGCCGCAGCAACTCGCGCGACGCGTCGAGCGCCGCCTCGCACGCCCTTTGCGCATTACGAATCCCGCGCAGCTCGGTCTCGTTCTTCGCGCGGCGGCGGTTGTCGAAGAGGTCGCGGTCGACGACAATCTCGATCCCGTTCGCACGGAGATGGTCCGCATGCCCGACAGGAAAGGTCTCGGGGACGGTCGCGCCCTCGATCCCGAGCTCGCGGCAGGCTCGAACGGCGAGCTCGAGCATGACCTCCCAGCCCTGCCGGCCCTGCGAGAAGAGCTCGTCCGAGCCGAGGTCCTCGAGCGGGACGATCTCCAGGTCGGGCGCGTCCTCTCGAACCCGCGGGATCTCGAGGGAGTGGATGATCGCGATCCGGCGGTCGCCCTTCTCCGAGTAGAGGAAGGGATCGGGGATCGGCACCGGCACCTCGTGCCTCAGCTCCGGAGAGCGGATCGTGTCGCCGTAGATCAGGACGTCAGGCACGGGCGGATCCTAACCTCCGGCCGCGTTCGTGCCACGTCCGGTGCCAGGCACGCGACGTGTCCCGGAGCGTCACCACCCGGACGGCCGAGCGGGCGTGTCCGCGCAGGCAACAGGCCGCTGCATAGACTCCAAAGCGTGGACGACGCGCTGCAGCGTGCTCAGGCGCTGATGGCGCAGTGGGACGACGAGCTGCGCCGGGAGCTGCCCGAAGGGGCCGACATCTTCGATGCGCACACGCATCTCGGCACCGACATCGACGGCATGGTCGGGATCTACGACGACCTGGTGCACGGGATGGACAACTACGGGATCTCCCGCTGCTTCATGTTCTGCCTGGACGAGCCCGACCGTCACCCGGGGTTCCGGGCCGGCAACGACAGGACGCTGGAGTTCGGCGAGCGCTCGAACGGGAGGATGGTCCCCTTCGTCCGCCTGGATCTCGCGGAGGATCCGATCGGCGAAGCGACGCGGATGCTGAACCGCGGCGTCAGGGGGATCAAGCTCCATCCGCGGGCGCAGAAGTTCCTGCTGAACGACGAGCGCCTCTCCCCGATCTTCGAGCTCGCCGCCGACCGCAAGGTCCCGATCCTGATCCACGGCGGCCGCGGCCTGCCGCCGATCGCGGACGACCTGGCACGGGTCGTCGACCGTTATCCGGAGGCGCAGCTGATCGTCGCGCACGCGGGGATCGCCGACCTCGCGGCGCTCGCCGACAGGCTCGGCGGGAAGGCGGGCGTCTTCTTCGACACGTCCGTCTGGAGCCCGCTCGACCTGCTCGGCCTCTACCGGCTCGTCGGGCCGGAGCAGGTCGTCTACGCGTCGGACTATCCCTATGGGCAGCAGCCGGCGTCGCTGCTGATCGCGCTGCGCACCGCCCGGCTCGCGCAGCTGAACGACATGGAGGTCCGCGGAGTGCTTGCGGGCAACGCCAATCGCATCGCCGAGGGCGAGCCTGCGCTCGAGCCCTCGGCGCCGAAGGGCATCGAGACATTCCAGCAGCCGATGTCGTTCGCGCGGATCCACCAGTACCTGTCGATGGCGACCCCACTCCTCTGGACGAGACAGCAGGATCGAATCGGCGTGCTCGGCCTGGCGCTGAACGCGTGCGACGACCGGGCGAACGGGCACCGGGAAGAGCTCGAGCAGATCAGAGAGCTCCTGACCGTCGCACAAGCCATGTGGTTGACGCTGCCGGAGGATGGGGACGAAAGGGACCGCATGGCCCACACGCGCGCGACCTTCCGGCTCATCCACCTCGCCGACATCGTGGCGGTGACGTCGCTTGCCTGAGCTGCGCATCAACGGCGAGACCCACTCGTTCGACGCGCCGGTGGGCCGCTCGCTCGCACATGTCCTGCGCGAGGACCTCGGCTTCACGGGCACCAAGGTCGCCTGCGGCGAGGGTCACTGCGGCGCCTGCACGGTCCAGCTCGACGGCGTGCCGACGCTCTCGTGCATTACGCTCGTGCATACCGTCGGCACGCGCGAGGTGACGACGATCGAAGGCCTCCGCGACCATCCCCTCGTAGCTGCATTCGTTCGCACCGATGCCGTGCAGTGCGGGTTCTGCACGCCCGGCCAGGTCGTCTCCGCGGCGGCGCTCGTCGAAGCGAACGCGAGCCCGTCCCAGGACGAGATCCGCCATGCGATGTCCGGGAATCTCTGCCGCTGCGGTACCTATCCGAAGATCGAGGAGGCCATCAGAACTTGGCAAGACTGATCCGCACCGAGAAGGAAGTCGAAGGACGCTACGAAGAAGTCTGGATCGTGGTCGACGAGGATGCGCTCGACCAGTGGCCGGCGGGACCTCTCACGACGGTGGGACAGAGGGTGCCCCGTGTCGACGGACTGATGCGCGTACGCGGCCAGGCGCCCTACACGGCCGACCTGCAGCTGCCGGGGATGCTGCACACGGCTGTTCTCCGTAGCCCTTACGCACGCGCGCGTGTGGCCTCTATAGACCTGGAGTCGGCGCGCAGCGCGCCGGGCGTGCGTGCGGCGATCGGTCCGGCCGACCTGGACCAGCTCACCGACGAGCCGGGCTATGTCGGCCACGCAGTGGCCGCGGTCGCGGCCGACACCTTCGGCCAGGCGCACGCCGCTGTCGAGCGAATCGCGGTCCAGTGGGACGTGCTCGAGCCGTTGCTCGACCCGGACGAGGCGGTGCGCCAGAAGTCGTTCGTCTCGGACGTGGCCAAGTACGCGCGGGGTGACTTCGAGCGGGGGCTCGCCGAGGCCGACGTGGTCGTCGAAGCTGAGTACCGAACGCAGGTCGTGCTCCACAACTCGTTCGAGACCCATCAAGCCGTCTGTCATTGGGAGGACGACGGCATCACCATCTACATCTCGACCCAGTACATCTGGGGCATCCGCGCCTCGATGGCCGAGCAGCTCGGCCTGCCACCCGACAAGGTGCGCGTTATCTGTCATGCGATGGGCGGCGGCTTCGGAGCGAAGAACAGCCCGGGGGACTACACGCCGATCGCGGCCGAGCTCGCGAAGAGGACAGGGCGGCCCGTCAGGTGTGCGCTCACGCGGCGCGAGGAGAACGTGGCCGCCGGCAACCGCAACGCGACCATCCAGAGGTTGACCGCCGCCGCTACGTCTGACGGGACGCTCGTTGCGCTCGGCGGCGACTTCATCAACGCAATCGGCTTCTCGGGTTGGTCCGCCACGACCGAGGGCCCGATGAAGATGCTCTATGCGTGCGACAACGTGCGCACCACGCAGTACCCGGCGAAGCTCAACCTGCCGCCGATGGCAGCCTTTCGAGCTCCCGGCTTCGTCGAGGGCACGTTCGGGCTCGAATGCCTCCTTGACGAGCTCGCAGCGAAGCTCGACATCGACCCACTCGAGCTGCGGCGTCGCAACTACGCAGACTCCGACCGGACCGATGACCGCCCGTTCTCGTCGAAGAACCTCGCCGAGTGTTACCGCCGCGCGGAGCCGCACTGGGCGAAGCGCGACGAGGTTCGAGCACGCAGCAAAGGGCCCTGGAAACACGGCGTCGGTCTCGCGTCGCAGATCTGGTACGGAGGAGGCGGTCCTCCGTCGTACGCGTGGATCCGGGTCGGCTCCGACGGCCGCGCACAGGTCGTCACGGCGATGCAGGACATCGGCACCGGCACGCGCACCGCGATGGCGCAGATCGCGGCGGAGGAGCTCGGGATTCCCATCGACCACGTGCAGGTCTCCCTCGGCGACTCGGCCCGGGGACCGTTTGCATCCATCTCCGCAGGCTCGTCGACCGTGCCGTCGATGGGGCCGGCGGTGCGCTCGGCCGCTGCCGATGCCAAGCGCCAGATCATCGAGATCGCGGCGCAGCGGTTCCACCTCGAAGAGCGGGTGCTCGATCTTCGGAACGGCCAGATCGTGTCCGCTGACGGCGGCTCCTGGCCGCTCACCGAAGTCACCGGCCTGCTCGAGAGCGGTCAGATCCTGGGTAAGGGAGCGCGCGGGCCGAATCCGGCCGGCATGGTGGTCCTCACATTCGGCGTCCAGGTGGCAGAGGTCGCCGTGGACGTCGAGACCGGAGAGGTTCGCGTCGACAAGATCGTCGCGATCCATGACGTCGGCCGCGTGATCAACGCGCTCGGCGCCGAGAGCCAGGTCGAGGGCGGGATCATCCAGGGCATCGGGCACACGCTGTCGGAGGAGCGCATCGTCGATCCGGCGACGGGCTCGATCCTCACGCGCACGCTCGACGCCTACCGGATCCCCACGATCGCCGATGTGCCGGAGATCGTCACCGACCTGATCGACATCCCGGACGAACACCTGACGAACCTGGGCTCGAAAGGCCTCGGCGAGCCGCCGATCATCCCCGTCGCGGCCGCGATTGCGAACGCCATTCGAGACGCCACCGGCGCGGATGTCCGGTCGCTGCCGATCACCCGGGAAGAGATGTTGCGCGCGCTCCGTGAGGCGGAAGCGCGTCAGAAGGAGCGCAGTGGAGCTCCTGCAGCCGTCTAGCTCCGAAGAAGCGACGGGCGCGCTCGGCAACGGCTCGCGCGCTCTCGCGGGCGGGACGGAGCTCGTCCCGCTCATGCGCGACGGCCTCGTGCACGTCGACAGGCTCGTGTACATACGCGACGTCGTCCCGCGCGGGATCGACGGCAGCCGCATAGGCGCGGGTACGACACTGGCCGAGCTCGAGGTCGATCCGCAGATCCCCCAGGCGCTGCGTGAAGCGTGCACGCAAGCGGCTTCGCCGCAGCTCCGCTCGATGGGGACGATCGGCGGCAACCTCCTGCAGGCGACACGCTGCTGGTACTGGCGGCTGGGCTTCGACTGCTGGCTGCACGGCGGCGAGAAGTGTTTTGCGAGAGACGGCGCGCACCGCGAGCACGCGATCTTCGGCAACGAGCAGTGCGCGTCCGCTCACCCGTCCGACATCGCGGCGGCGCTGCTCGCGCTCGGCGCCACCCTGCGCACAACGCGGCGCGAATTTGCGGTCGCGGAGCTCTACCGGCTGCCAACCGACGACGACCGCAGCGTCACGACGCTCGCGCCCGACGAGTTGATCCTCGAGCTCGACGTTCCGGCGCCGGACGCCTCCACCTACCTCAAGGCGATGGACCGGCGGAAGTGGTCGTTCCCGATCGTCGGCGTTGCCGCCGCGCGCCTCGACGGCGAGATTCGAATCGCCCTCGCCGGGGTAGCTCCGATTCCCTGGACGCTCGACTCGCCCGCGGCTCTGGAGGACGCCACGCCTCTTCCCGGCACGGCCTACAAGGTCGAGATCGCCCGCGCCCTCGTCCGTCGCGCGCTCGAAGCGATTTAACGGACGCCTAGCGGCGTCGCGAGCGAGCGCCGCGGCTCCGACCCGATAGGATCCCGACCTCGCATGCGGCGCCGCCTCCTCGCCTTGCTCCTGGTTGCACTGATCTCCGGCACCGTTGCGGGAACAGTTGCGAGCGCGAAGGGACGGCTCGAGCTCGGCGCGCGCATCCCGGCGTTGCCCAAGCTGCAGGAGGTCGCGAACGTCTGTCCCGTGCCGTGGCAGTACAGACCTGCGTTCGCCCGGGCCGCGCACGACACCAGCCTGCCGCTGGCGATGCTCGTCGCGGTCGGGCAGGTCGAGTCGAACCTGCAGGCCGACGCCCGCTCGAGCGCCGATGCCCGCGGCCTGCTCCAGGTTCTGCCCTCGACAGCTGCGGGGCTGCGGCTGAACGCCGACAAGCCGGCCTCGAACGTGCTCGCGGGCGCGCGCTACCTCGAGCAGTTGCTCCAGCGCTTCCATTCCACCGATCTCGCGCTCGCGGCCTACAACGCCGGGCCGACTGCGGTCGCCAAGGCCGGCGGAGCTCCTACGCAGGAGACGATCCAGTACGTCGTCAACGTGACGGCGCTGTGGCGCGAGCTGCGCGGCTGCCATTAACGCCGTAAAGTCCGGCTCGCGCTCTGCGCGAGCCATGATGACTTTACGGCGGGATATCTCCGAGCGCGCTGGGAAGCCACGACGGGCAAAGCCCGCCGTGGCGGCGACAGTTGGCCTCGCGGTAGGCATGCTGGTTGCCTGCGGGGGAGGCCCGCAAGGCGACAAGCGGAAGGCCGCGATGCCGTGTCCGACGAGCGGCAAGCAGGTGACGTTCCCGCTGCTCGACAAGTCGAAGGCCTACACGGTCGACGTCCTGACGAACTTCGGCGGCTTCGACATTCGTCTGGACGTCGAGGACTCGCCGTGCACGACGTCATCATTCGCGGCGCTGGTGCGGAAGAAGTTCTTCGACGGAACCCGCTTCCACCGGATCGTCCCCGGATTCGTCATCCAGGGCGGCGATCCAACAGCGACGGGTCGAGGAGGGCCGGGCTACACCGTCCGGGACGTTCCACCGCGCAATTCGCTCTACACGGAAGGCGTCGTGGCGATGGCGAAAAGCGCAGTGGAGCCGCCCGGAACCTCAGGGAGCCAATTCTTCGTAGTCACAGGCGCGAACGCGGGACTGCCGCCCGACTACGCGATCCTCGGCGTCGTCACGAAGGGGTTACGCGTGGTCGAGAAAATCGGCCGGCTGGGCAATCCGGCCAACGAACGGCCGACGCGCCGGGTCGTCGTGCTGCGCATGGTCGTCACGCCGTAGCCTGATGATCGCGGCAGTCGTGCTCGCAGCGGGAGCATCGACTCGCTTCGGCTCCCCGAAGCAGGCGGTGTTGCTCGGACCGGTTCTCGCACGCGTGCGATCCAGCTCCGCGATCGCCGACGTGGTCGTCGTGCTCGGCGCGCACGAGGTCGAAACCACCGCGCGCTCGGTGCGGTGCGCCGAGTGGGCGCGCGGGCCGGGCGCGTCCCTCCGTTGTGGACTCGCCGCGCTCGGCGAAGAGGCCGAGGCCGCCGTGGTCGTC
This sequence comes from Gaiellaceae bacterium, assembly GCA_041493175.1. GTDB lineage: Bacteria > Actinomycetota > Thermoleophilia > Gaiellales > Gaiellaceae > 3-1-20CM-4-69-9. The sequence goes on from JBGPYI010000016.1 coordinate 8,063, forward strand.
CTCGCCGACGGGCCGAACCTCGATCCGCGTGCGGTCGACCGAGTCGTCGCCGCATGGCGCGAGAACGGCGCAGAGCGCGTGGCCGCCACCTACGGGGGCATCCGCCTTCATCCGCTGCTGCTGGCACGCAATGCCTGGAGCGACGTGCCGGACGAAGGACTGCGGGCGCTGCCTGCCGAGTTGGTTCCCTGCGACGACCTCGACCCTCCAGGAGACGTGGATTTTGCCGATGACTTAGGAGGATGGCCGCCCCGGAAACCAGAATGAGGGCGAGCATGGAGCTCGTCCACCCACTCGAGCCGACCGGCGAGGAATCGCCGCTGGCCCGCGCCCGCCTGCACCGGCAGCTGACCGTCGAAGAGACGGCCCGGCGCGCCGGCATCACCGCCGAAGAGGTGCGCTGGCTCGAGGAGGGCCGCGTCTATCGTTTCCCGAAGCCGGACGATGCGTTGATCGCAACCGCCCTGTACGCGACAGCGCTCGGGCTGGACAACCGCGAGGCGCGCGAGTTGGCCGGCCTGCCTGTTCCGCCGCAGCCGATCGAACGGAACCCGCTGCCCCGCCTGCTGGTCGTGGGTGGAGTCGTGGTCGCTCTTGCGGTCTTCGCGACGTTGCTCCTGATCCCACGCTCGGGTGGCAAGCAGACGCAGGGCGGCCCGAGCGCCATTCTGCCGCCGCCGTGGCGCATTCCGGTCAACGTCTTGAACGGCAGCGGCGACATCAACTACACCCGTCAGGTCGCAAGCCGTATCGGCGCGTTCGGCTACAGCATCAAGAAGGTTGGCCGCGCGGACAACTTCACGTATCCGCAGACGGCGGTGTACTTCCCACCGAAGTGCGAGGGTGTCGCCGTTCGGCTCGCGAAGGAACTGGGCGTGCCGACGAAGCCACTCCCGGGCGGCATGGGCCCGTGCCAGCTCTACGTCATCGTCGGCCCTGCGCGTGGTCCTGGCGAGTAGCGCCTACTGAAGCGGCGTCCGCAGGCCGGCGAGCTTCGACTTCAGCTCGGCCGGCATCGCCTCCTGCTGTACCGCCTGGCTGACAAACTGGCGCAGCTTCTCCTCGAAGCGATAGCGCTTCCGGCAGTACGTGCACTCATCGAGATGCGTCTCCGCCTCCGCGCGTTCCACATCGGTGAGCACGCGGTCCATGTACGGCTGCATCATCTCCTCGCAGTGCGTGCAGGGATCGTACGCCGTCATGACTCCTCGCCTCCCACCGCAGACTCGGCCATGGCCTGCTTCAGGCTACGCCGACCGCGGTGCAAACGTGACATTACCGTGCCGATCGGGATGTCGAGGATCTGCGCAGCGTCCGCATAGGTGAAGTCGCCGATGTCGACCAGGACGACCACGTCGCGGAAGTCATGGGGCACCTCGGAGAGCGCTGCGACGACATCGTTCTGGGACAGCCGCTCCACGACACGCTCCTCGTCGCTCGCTCCGTCGCCCGAGGCTTCGAGCTTGTTGTAGAGGAAGTAGTCGCCTTCCTCGAGGGGCTGCGTGTCGGGCGTGCGTTGCTGCTTGCGGCCGCGGTCGATGTTCAGGTTCGTGAGGATGCGGAGCAGCCACGCACGGAGATTGGTGCCGGGCTGGAAGGAGCGCCAGCTGCGAAACGCGCGCGCATACGTTTCCTGCATCAGATCCTCGGCTTCCTCGCGGGAACCGACGAGGTGGCGGGCCACCCGATAGACCTGATCCGACAGTGCAAGCGCGTCCTCCTCGAAGCGCACGCGGTCGCGTGCGTCAGCTGCCAGTCGCCTTGCGTCGGGTTCCCGTGTGGTCTCGCTCATCCCGGGCCACCCTACCAAGGTGTTCCTTGCGTAAACGCACGGTTCTCCACACACATTCCGGGAAAGAAATCTAGGCCACTTCGCGGAAGCCGCCGCGGGCCATCGCGTCGAGCAACTCCTCGCGCTTCGTGCGCTCGTCATCCCAGGCGAGCGTGACCTGACCCATCAGGTTGGCGTTGGCCTCCTCGAGGCCTGCATGCCCTTCGAGCACCTTCGCGAGCCGCATGACGCAGCGCTCGCAACGGATGCCGCTGACCTGGATCGTCTCGGTTACGACGGCCACAGGCCCTACGCTACCGACCGCTCGACGAGATGTGCACAAACGGCAGGCAAGCCGTCGGCACGGCCGATCTCCAGCTGGCGGTCCGCCTCACAGGTCTCGGGATCGAGGTCGCCCAGCGGCACCGGAAGCTCGCGCGCCAGCGCCGCGACGGTCAGCGCTTCGTCGCGGTCGGGATGAACGAGCTTGCCGTGCGGTCCGAAGCGCGAGGCGGCCCAGCGGTTCTGCTCGTAGACGCCACGCTCGCCAGGCGCGAACGGCCGCGGCGGTGACTCAAGTGCCCACGCGCAGAGCGCATGCACCAGACGGACAAGGGCGCCGGTACGCTCGACCGAGGTCGCCTGGTCGGGCGCGCGAACCTCAAGCGTTCCGAAGCGCGGATGCGGGCGGATGTCCCACCAGAAGCTCGTGTAGTCGTTCGCCAGCCCGGTCGCGGTCATCCGCCCGATGAAACGCTCCCACTCCGCGTAATCGCGGAACGCCGGCGGTGCGCCCTGACGCGGCAGGAAGCCGAGCACCTCGGCGCGGATCGAGAGCATCCCCGTATCGCGCCCCTCGAAGTACGGGGAATTCGCAGAGAGGGCGAGCACGAACGGGAGCCAGGGCAGGATCGTCTCCATGACGCGGAAACAGGTCTCTGCGTCGGGCATGCCGATATGGACGTGCAAGCCGCTGACGCCCTGACGTCGCGCAGAAGGGCCGGCGTACTCGACGAAATCGCGGTAGCGATCGACGGGCGCGATCTCCTGCTCGGACGGGATGCTCGTCGGATACGAGCCTGCTGCTGCGACGAGGTATCCATTGCGCTCGGCGATATCCCGCGCCGCGCGGCGCAACTCGACCAGACGCTCGAGCGCCTGATCCGCCGTGTCGCTCACGTCGGTCGCCAGCTCGACGACCGACGCGTGCAGCTCGGTCTTGAGCGTGCCGGGAAGGTTGCGTCCCTCGGCGCCGGCAACGAGCGTCTCGACCGCGGGCACGAGCTGCAACGTCTCCGCATCGACGATCCAGAGCTCCTCCTCGACGCCGACCGTCAAGGAACGCCCGAACTGCTGCTCGATCATCTTGCCCTGACGCCGTGGACCGGGCCGCCGGCCGCTTCCCACGCGTAGTACGACGCGCTGGGCCCATACGAGCGCTCGTACGCCTGAATGCGCGGATTGCGCCCGACCTCCTTGGCACGCTGAGCGTGGTGGAGCAGATTCGGGTCGTCGCGCCGCTCCCAGACGAGGATCAGATGCGCGGCGGTCATGAAACCGGCGACGAACGTGCAGCCTGACGCCGGACAGGGAAAGGGATTCGTGCGCACGCAGAACCAGCCGCTACGGTCGCCGCCGTCGTCGTCCTTCCAGAGCTCTTCCTCCCAGACGAGCTCCGCGTCCGCGAGGACGCTCCGCCCCGGCTCGATCCGCCCCTCCTCCACCGCCAAAAGGCTACCCGTCAGGCGCAGCCGTCTTCGGGCACTCTAGGACCGGGGTCCGGGCTGCCTGGCCCGCAGCCGCAGTCGGACCAGGTGCCGGGCGCGCCTCGTGCGCGCCCACCCGGGCCCCTACTGCGCCTTCCAGTCGCGGAACGCGCGGAGCAGCGCCTCCTCGGCCTCCCTCGATACGTCGTCCACCCCCAGCGTGCCGGTGAGCTCGATCGTGCGCCGCATTTGCTCGACGTACATTGTGCAGCCGTCGCACGCGGAGAGGTGCGCATCGAAGCGCTTGCGCTCGCCGGAGGACAGATCGCCGTCGAGGTACGCCGTGACGAGCTCGACGAGCTAACGACAGTTCAGATGGGCCAGACCGATGCTCATTGTTCCTCCGACAGGTACTGCTCGAGCGCACGTCTCACCTTCGTGCGAGCGCGGTGGAGCAACACGCGTTGATTGGTCTCCGAGAGCTCGAGAGCGTTACGGACCTCGGCCGCGGTCCACCCCTCGACATCGCGGAGGGTGATGACCGACCGCTGGCTCGGCGGGAGCCGCTCGATCGCCCGTTCGATCACGAGCCGGGTCTCCTTCGCCAGAAGCCGATCCTCGGGCCACGCGCGCGGCGGGACCGCCCAGTGACCCGTGCCGGTGAAGCGCGAGCGCTCGACAGCCGGCTCGAAGCCACCGTCCTCTGCGTCAAGAGCCGAGAACGGCACCGACCGCCGCTCTCGCTCGCCGCGTGTCTTCGCAGTGTTCGTCAGGATGCGGAAGATCCACGTCTTCAGGGAGGAACGCCCTTCGAAGCGGTCGATTCCGTTCAAAACCGCCAGCCAGGTTTCCTGAACGACCTCTTCTGCGAGAGCGGCGGTAGGCACGAACATTCGCGCGAGGCGCAGAAGCGACGGGTTGAGGACCCGGATCAGCTCCCTGAATGCCTCCTCGTCGCCCGCGCGCAGGCGCTCGACGAGCTGCGCGTCGCCTGCGTCGTACACCCGCGCGACTGTAACGGAGCCTCGCGGCGTGAGACAGTCAACATGTGAACCCCGACCGCTACGACCTCATCGTCATCGGGTCAGGCTCGGCGGCGCGGGACGGCGCCGGCAAGGCAGCACGCGAGCATGGGGCGCACGTCGCGCTCGTCGAGCACCGGCTGTGGGGCGGCTCCTGCCCAAACGTCGCGTGCCGCCCGACGAAGGCCTACGTCGTTGCGGCCGAGTTGATGCACGACGTGCAGAACTACGCCGCCGAGCGGGGCATCGACCTGCCCGAGCCAACGATCGATCTCGCTCGGACACGCAAGTGGAAGGACTCGCTTCTCCGTAACCAACAGAGCTGGGTCCAGGTGCTGACCGAGGCGGACTACGGCGTGATCCCGGGAACCGCCACCTTCGTCGACGGGCAGACCGTTCGCGTCGGCGATCGCGAGCTGACGGGCGAGAAGATCCTGGTCGCAAGCGGCAGCCGAACGGCGGTCCCGCCCATTCCGGGCATCGAGGACGTCAGCTGGATCGACCACGTGAGCGCGCTCGAGCTTGAAAAGGTTCCCGAATCCCTGCTCGTTGTCGGCGCAGGTCCCGTCGGCCTCGAGTTCGCACAAATCTTCGCCCGCTTCGGCTCGCGCGTGACGATCGTGAACACCGGCCCGCAGATCGCGGCACGCGCCGACAGGGACGCCGCGAACGAGCTGCAGGCCGCGCTGGAAGAGGAGGGAATCGACGTCGTTCTCAACGGCAGCGTCGACTCGCTCGCGCAAAACGGGAGGATGATCGAAGCAATAGTCGGCGGCCGTACCCTCCACGTGTCGCACCTCCTGCTCGCTTCGGGCCGCCTGCCGAACGTCGAGGAGCTCGAGCCCGACCGCATCGGCCTGGAGGTCGGTCGCGGCGGCATCGCGGTCGACGACCGTCAGCGCACAAACGTCGACGGCATCTGGGCTGCAGGCGACGTCGCGGCCGGCCCGATGCTTACGCCGATCGCGCAGTACCAGGCCCGCATCGCAGTCGAGGACATGTTCGGCGACGGCTCCCGGCGTGCCGACTACTCGGTGCTGCCCACCGCCATCTTCACGGATCCCGAGCTGGGCGGTGTCGGGCTGACCGAGGCGGAAGCTGCGCGTCAGGGCCACGACGTCGGCGTCGTCAAGCACCCGTTGCCGGCCGTCACCCGCGCGCAGTACACACGTGCGAAGCACGGTCTCTACAAGATCGTCTTCGACCGGGTCAGCCGGCGTGTGCTCGGCGTCCACGTGGTCTCGCGCGCGGCGAGCGACATCGTCGGCAGCATCACTCCCGCATTGAAGCTCGGCGTCACCGTCGACGACCTAGCGTTCATGCACCACGTCTACCCGAGCTACAGCGAAGGCCTGAAGGCCGCCGCCGAGAAAGTCCTAAAAATCCCGACGAGCGCAGCGAAGTCCTAACCAATTACCCGAGGAAAGTGCGAAGCACTTTGCTCGGATATGAGAGTCAGGGGCCCTGGCAGGCGTGCGGGCCCCTGACTCTGCGCTTCCGCGCGCCGTGCTGGCCTACGGCTCCGGCGGAAGCAGGCCCCCAGGGGTTCGGGGCCAGTCTGGGCGGCCGAGAATCACGGCTGCCGCCCGAGTTTTACGTTGAGGTGGATCCGGCTGGTTCCGCGGACGACCTCGAGATTGATCTTGTCGCCCGGCTTCTTCGACGCGATCAGGTCGACAAGACGCTCGACGGACGGCACCGGCCGGCCGTCCAACTTGACGATCACGTCGCCGCCGGCCGGCCAGCTCTCCCCCTCGACGGTCACTTGGTTCGTCGCGGGCTTCAGGCCGGCTTTCGCAGCTCCGGTGCCGGGCCGTACCGACGCGACGAGCACACCGCTCGTGACCGGTAAGTGGAAAAGCCGTCCAATGCTCGGCTGAAGCGTCTTGCCCTCGATGCCGAGGAACGGATGCTCGACCTTGCCGTGCTTGATCAGCTCGGCGACGACGTCCTTCACGGTGTTGATGGGGATCGCAAAGCCGATGCCGACGTTGCCCTGGCTCTGGCCACCCGTCTCTATCTGCGCGTTGACGCCGATCACTTGACCCTGCGCGTTCAGCAGCGGGCCGCCGGAGTTGCCGTGATTGAGCGCAGCGTCGGTCTGGATGACGTGTGAGATCGAGAGCTGGTTGGGCGCGCTTATCCGGCGTTGCACGGCGCTCACGATGCCGGAGGTGACGGAGCGGTCGAGGCCGAACGGGTTGCCGATCGCGATCACCTGGTCGCCGACGCGCACGGACTCGGAATTGCCGAGCGGCAGCGACTTGAGGGCACGCGACTTGACCTGGACCTGCAACACCGCGCTGTCGGTCGACGGGTCGACGCCGACCACCTTCGCCTTGAAGCGCTCGTTGTTCGAGAAGCTCACCTGAATCGCGTTCGCGCCGCGGACGACGTGGTAGTTCGTGACGATGTGGCCGGCCTTGTCGATGACGAAGCCAGAGCCGAGCGCGCGCTGAGTCTGACTCGCTCCGAACGGGTTCCCGAAGAAGCCGGAAGGCTGCTGGACGCGCGACGTCGTCTCGATGTGCACCACTGCCGGCGCCGACGCGCGGTAGATCTCGTTGATCGACATCCCCTTGCCCTGTTCGAAGGCCACCGGCGCCGGCAAGCTCGGGACCGCCTCCTGGCGGATGACGGTCGTCTGCTCACCCAGCTTCCCCAACGCGGCCGCGCCGCCGAGCGCAACGCCGCCGCCCAATAGGGCGGCGGCGAAGAGCCCGGCGGCGCCTCTCCGGAGGTGGAGGGTGCGATGCACGCCTTCGTTTCTACCGGCGGCGCGCTTAAGGCCAGGTTGCGCTCCGTTAAGGCCGGATTAAGCCTTGTTAGCTCGCAAAGAGCGAGCTTTTGCCACGGCTTTGAGCCACCTTTACACGGCTCTAAAGCGGCGTTTCCTAGGGTGAGAGCTTGAGATTGCCGAGACCACAACTGTGAGGGGGAATCACATGAAGGTGCTCAAGAGGTTCAGGCCGTCGCCTGCGATGGTCATTGCGTGTCTGGCGCTGCTGCTGGCGCTCGGCGGAACCGGTTATGCGGCGATCAGGCTGCCGCGGAACAGCGTCACGACAGTGCAGGTGAAGGACTTCAGCCTGCTCGCGCGCGACTTCAAGCGCGGCCAGGTGCCCTCTGGTCCGGTAGGTCCGACAGGCCCGACCGGGCCGGCAGGGCCTGCAGGTCCCGCCGGTAGCTCAGGTAGTTCGACAATCAAGTGGGCCCTCGTGCGACCCGACGGCGGCATCGCCGCGCAGTCCGGCGGCATCACGCTCGCAGCGAAGCCGAGCGCAGGGACCTACATCCTGAGTGTCGGCAGTGCGGTGGCCGGTAAGCCGATTCTCTCTTCGGGCGCTTACGCGGCGGACGCCTCGGATCAGCGGGGCGAGACGACCGCCGGCCCGTGCGGAGGCGGCAGCGAGGGCAGGACGTGCCCCGCCTCCGATACCACGAGCAGCATCTTCGTGGAGACGCGCAGCAACGCCGGCGTTCCCGCGGATCACGCGTTCTACGTCGTAGTCATCGGCTAACGACTGAAGCACCTGCGGCCGCGGCTCTCTTCGAGTCGCGGCCGCACGTTTGGGACAAGCGCGAGCCGCGCCAAATGTGAACCGCAGGCCGTTCCATAGAATCGGTTGAGTGAGCCCATCCACCCTCAGCGCCGGCGGCCAGAGCTACGAGATCTTCCGGCTGGAGGGCGCCGAGCGGCTCCCGTACACCTTGCGGATCCTGCTCGAGAATGCGCTTCGGCACGGCGAGGAGGAGGACGCCGAAGCGCTGCGGCGCTGGCAGCCGGCGGCCGAGCCCTCGGACGAGATCTCGTTCCGGCCGGCCCGCGTCCTGCTGCAGGACTTCACCGGCGTCCCAGCTGTGGTCGATC
>JBGPYI010000020.1:0-14956 GCA_041493175.1 Gaiellaceae bacterium
CGCCGACCTGGTCGAGCTCGGCTTTCCATTCTCCGATCCGCTCGCAGACGGGCCGGTGATCCGCCGCGCGGCGGAGCGCGCGCTCGGGCAGGGGATGAGGACGCGCGCCTGCCTCGAGTGCCTCACACGCACACACGAGCTCGTGCCGGAGACACCGCTCGTGCCGATGACCTACGCGGCCCTCCTCGAGGCGTACGGCTGGGACCGTTTCGCGCAGGACGCGCATGCCGCCGGCGCAACCTCACTGATCGTCGCCGACCTTCCGGCGGGCGAACGGCCCGAGCTTCGGCGCATCCAGCTCGTCGCGCCGACGTCGACCGACGAGCGAGTGCGCATTGCAGCGGAGCACACGGACGGGTGGCTGTACCTCGTCACCGTCACCGGAACGACAGGGGCGCGCGCGGGCGTCTCCCCCGCCCTGGCCGGCCTCGTAGAACGGGCGCGAGCCGTCACGAACGTCCCGCTTTACGCGGGCTTCGGGATCTCGACGCCCGAGCAGGCGCGGGCCGCAGCCGAGCTCGCCGACGGGATCGTCGTCGGCTCGCGCGCCGTCGAGGTCGCCGAAGAAGGGCCGACCGCGTTGCGGGAGTACGTCCGGACGTTGCGCGACGCTGTCGACGCGGTGGTGGCGGCCTGACCTGGCTCGTGCTGTTCGACGTCGACGGGACGTTGCTGCTGACGCACGACGACGTGTACGTGGAGGCGAGCCGGCTGGCACTCGAAGCCGTGTACGGGATCTACGCCGAAGGCCCCGACGTTCCGGGCGACACCGCGCCGGCGCACATCCGGCGTGCCCTGCGCACAGTGGATGTTCCCGAAGCGGAGATTGACGCCCGCCTTCCCCGCTGGTGCGAGATGTTTTCCGCTCACTACGTTCGCCTGCTCGCGGCCGCCGACACGAGCCACTGGCAGCTCGGCCCGCATGCAGCGGAAGCGGCGGCCGCCGTCGAGCGCCGTGCGTTGCTGACCGGGAACCCGCCCGCGGTGGCACACGCGCGGATGGAGCGGCTCGGACTGGCCGAACTCTTCCCGCGTGGGCAAGGCGCATTCGGCTGCGAACGCGAGAACCGGGTCGAGCTCTTCGATCTCGCGCGGGAGCGTGCAGGCGATTGGCCGCGTGAGCGCACCGTCGCCGTCGGCGACACGCCGCTCGACGTTTCGAGCGCGCAGGCCGCCGGCTGCCGTTGCATCGGCGTGACGACAGGAAGCTACGGCCGCGGCGAGCTCGCCGGCGCGGATGCGGTGATTGCGGACCTCGGCGAGCTGCAAGCGGCGCTCGCGGGCTTGGGATAGGCACTACGCCGAGCCCACGCATCGAGGCCCCGGCGATGCCGAGGCCTCGATTGGGGGGAGGGCCCAGGGTGAAGCGGTGGGCTTAGTTCTGGCCTTCCTGCTGGGTGTCGGCGTTCGGGTTACCGGGCTCGTCGGCGTGGCCACCCGGACCGTCGTTGCCCGGGGTCTCGGAGCCGGATTCAGCGCCGGATTCGGCACCGGCTTCCGCTGCGGTATCCGTTCCACTCTGGTCCTGGACCGAGTCGGTGTCGGCGGCCGTGCTCGAATCGTTGCTCTCGGCGTCAACCGCCGGCGGGGCCTGCTGCTTGAACCCAGTGGGAGCCTTCGCAGCGGGTGCCTTCGCAGGTTTGCTGCCGCCCCCGCTCGCCGCAGCGAGCGTGGAACCGCCGACGGCGAGCGCCACCAGTGCGGCCAGCGCAGCGCCGAGCTTGGTGAAGCGTGGACGCATGTCGTTCCTCCTTCGTGTCGAGTAGATCGGACTTGCGCAGACCACGGTAGGAGACCGGTGTGAAACAGATGTGAGCCGCTCCACCTTGTTGCTCTCACCTTTCTCTCACATCGAGGAGGCAGAGTGATCTCATGCGTGTACTGCTCGTCGAAGACGATCCGAAGATGGCGGCGCTCGTTCGGCGCGGCCTCACCGAGAACGGCACTGCGATCGACATTGCCCCGAAGGCCGAAGACGCGCTTTGGCTGGCAGACGCGCACGACTACGACGCGATTGTCCTGGACGTCATGCTGCCGGGCATCGACGGGTTCGAGACGTGCGCGACTCTGCGCGCGAGAGGTGTATGGGCGCCCGTGTTGATGCTGACAGCAAGGGATGCGGTCGAGGATCGGGTCGCAGGTCTCGACGCGGGCGCCGACGACTACCTCACCAAGCCGTTCTCGCTCGCCGAGCTGCGCGCCCGGCTGCGCGCGCTCGTGCGCCGCGGAGCAGCCGAGCGGCCGACGGTGCTGGAGGTTGGAGATCTTCGCCTCGACCCGGCAACGCAACAGGTCTGGCGCGGCAACGAGCCGATCAAGCTCTCGACCAAGGAATGCGCATTGCTCGAGCTGTTCATGCGCAGGCCGGGGGAAGTGATCTCGCGTTACGAGCTGCTCGAGCACGGCTGGGACATGGGTTATGACAACCGCTCGAACGTCATCACGGTCTACATCCGCTACCTGCGCGAGAAGATCGACCGTCCGTTCGGCCGCCGCTCGATCGAAACCGTCCACGGAGCCGGCTACAGACTGAGCAAGGACGGCGCATGAGTCGGGTCCCGCTCCGGTTGCGGCTGACCGCGGCCTTCGGGCTGACAATGACCGTGCTCCTCACCGCGGCAGGCTTCCTGCTCTACCAGCACCTCGGCGCGTCCCTCGACCGCACGCTCGCGCAAGGCCTTCGTGCACGCGCCGCCGACATCTCGGCTCTCGCCAAGCAGGCCGACACCGGTTTGCAGGAGTCAGGGGTGACAACCGACGGCTTCGCCCAAATCCTGGATCTGCGCGGAAAGGTCGTCGACAAGACCCCCGGTCTCAGCAGAAGCCTGCTGACCGCCGCTCAGCTAGGACTCGCACGGAACGGTCCGCTGTTCGTCCAACGCGCGAGACTCGGCGACGCGGCCGTTCGTTTGCTGGCGCAGCCGGTTTCCGCACAGGACCGGCGTCTACTCGTCGTCGTCGGCGCCCCGCTCGAGCCGAGGGACGAGGCACTTGCGACGCTGCGTACCGAGTTGCTCGTCGGCGGCCCGATCGGGCTCCTCATCGCCTCCGCCGTCGGCTATCTGCTCGCGGCGGCTGCACTCCGTCCTGTCGAGCGCATGCGCGCACGTGCTGCCGCGATCTCCGCAAGCCGTCTCTCCGAACGGCTCCCGGTCGCGCCCTCGCACGACGAGGTGTCCCGGCTCGGCGAGACGCTCAACGAGATGCTTGCCCGTCTCGAGACCGCACTCGAGCGCGAGCGGAGCTTCGTGGGTGATGCGAGTCATGAGCTGCGGACGCCGCTCGCCCATCTCAAGGCGGAAGTCGAGCTCGCACTCGAGACCCCGCGCCATCGAGCAGAGCTCGAGGCTGCGTTGCGCTCCGTAGGAATCGAAACCGACCGGCTGTCCCAGCTCGCCGCGGATCTGCTGCTCCTCGCCCGCGCCGACAAGGGAAAGCTGCCGTTGCGCCTCGACGAGGTCGCCCTCGACGAGCTGTTCGAAGGCGTCACCGCGCGCTTCGAGCGGCGTGCAAGAGATGCCCACCGCGCGTTCGAGGTCAGCGCGCCGCACATCCAGGTTCGGGTCGATCGCCTCCGAATGGAGCAAGCGCTCGGAAACCTCGTCGAGAACGCCCTGCGGTACGGAGCGGGCACGATCCGGATCAGCGCCGCGCACCAGGGCGACTCACTCGAGCTTCACGTGGTGGACGACGGGCCGGGCTTCCCGCCGGGCTTCGCGCCGCATGCTTTCGAGCGCTTCAGCCGAGCCGAGCAGAGCAGAAGCAGCGGCGGAACGGGCCTCGGCCTGGCGATCGTCGCGGCGATTGCATCGGCTCACGGCGGGACGGCCGAAGTCGTCGCGGCCGCCCAAGGCGCGGACATCCGACTCCGCATTCCGGGCTCGGCGAGGCCGGAGCTCAGCGAGCAGCAACCTCCTGAGCTGCCGCGTCGAAGACAGACGAGTGGAGATCCACATCTGCTTCGGTCGTCGCAGGCGACATGAGCGCCATGTTGTGGAAGGGCGTCAAGAGGATGCCGCGGTTGAGGGCGTAGAGATGGATCAGCCGGTCGAGTGCGGCGTTGCCGCCCGCAGCGGCCTCGCTGCCGTTCCGCGGCCGCTCGGGGCGGAAGAGATACTCGACGCGGCAGCCGAGCCGGGTGACGTGCCACGGCAGGCCGTGCCGCTCGATCGCGCCGGCGACGCCCGCTTCGAACCGCTCGCCGAGCGCGATCATGTGCGCGAACGCGTCGTCGGTCAGCACCTCGCCGAGCGTGGCACGCATCGCAGCAAGCGACAGGACGTTCGCCGCGACCGTCCCGCCGATGCCGCCGATGTCGGCCCGCTCGTCGCGTGGTAGCAGCGCTTCAAGCTGGTCTGCGACCTCGCGCGAGAACCCGTAGGCGGCGGCCGGGATGCCGGCGGCGATCGCTTTCCCGACGGTCAGCAAGTCCGGATCGAGCCTGTGTGCCGCCGTGTAGCCGCCCGGCCCGGCGCAGAGCGTGTGCGTCTCGTCGATGATCAACAGCGTCCCCGTCTTGCGGGTCGCCTCCCGGAGAGAGTCGTGGAAACCGGGCTCGGGATGGACGATCCCGATGTTCGTCAAAGCAGGCTCCGCCAGGACGCACGCGACGTCGCCGAAGCCAAGCTCGCGCTCGAGCGCCTCGACGTCGTTCCACTCGACCACCCGCGTCGTTTCCTCGAGCGCGACCGGCGGGCCGACGTTGCCTTCACGCGAGACCACCGACGCGCCTTCGAGCGTGGCGAACGTCTCGTCGACGGTCCCGTGGTAGCACCAGTTGAAGACGAGGATCTTCGGCCGGCCGGTGAGCTCGCGCGCGAGCCTGATCGCGAACCGATTTGCGTCGGTCGCGGTGAGCGCGAACTGCCACCTCGGCAGCCCGAAGCGGCGGGCGAGCTCTTCGCCGACCCAGAGCGCGTCCTCACTCGGGAGCATGAGCGTGATGCCCCGCGCTGCTTGTTCCGCCACCGCCCGCACGGTCGGCGCCGGCGAGTGCCCTGTCATCGCCGCCGTGTCGCCGAGGCAGAAATCCACATACTCGTGGCCGTCTACGTCACGAAAGCGAGCGCCGTGCGCCTCCACGGCGAACACCGGGAAGCCGCCCGCCCAGCGGATCATCCACGGCATCGGCACTCCGGCGAGCAGCGAACGCTCTGCCCGCGTGGTGAGCTCGCGCGAGCGTGGGTGCTCACGTTCGAACCGGTCGAGCTCGCGAGACAAGAGATCGTCGAGCGATATGCCCAAGGGTGGGTGTCGGGTCCCGCTGGTCACGGCGCTAGTGAATCAAGCTCGAAGCGTGCGTGCACTCCGTTCGATTCGGGCATGATGATCCCGCTTTGGTGATGAACAGAGATCTCGTGGCAGACACCGTCGCGGCGGTGCGACTCGGAACGACTCTGCGCCGCGTCGGCTATTCGGAAGACGCCATCCACCGGCTGCTCGGCGAAGACGCATATTCGAGCGAGCGCAGCGACACGCCGGCCGACGAACGCCGGCTGCCCGACACGCCGCTCGCGACCCTTGTGCGCTTGCTCTTCCTCCAGCTGCCGGTTTCCGCGCAGGACGCCGAGGCCGCGCTCGGCCGAGAGGGCATCGAGGCCTTGGACGCAACGGGGCTCGCGGAGATCGGCGACCGGGTCGTTCCGCGTGCCCGGATCCTGCCGATCGGCAAGGTGCTCCTCGCCTCCGACGGGTTCTCGCGTGACGCGGAGGACCCTGCGGATTACGTCGCGACCTACACCCCCACGGCTCGCGTCCTCGATTCCCTGACGCCTCGTCCTCGTATCGACCGGGCGCTCGATGTCGGCACGGGCAGTGGCATCCACGCCCTGCTCGCTGCGCAACATGCGCGGCAGGTCATCGCGACCGATGTCAATCCGCGCGCGATCGTGTACACGGAGCTCAACGCGGCGCTGAACGGGCTCCGCAACATCGAGTGCCGCCAGGGGAGCCTCTTCGAGCCTGTGCAAGGCGAGACGTTCGACCTCATCACATGCAATGCCCCCTACGTCGTCTCACCAGAGCGTCGCTGGGTCTACCGCGACAGCGAGTTCTCCGAAGACGAAGTGTCAGAGCGCGTGCTCTTGGCTGCGGCCGATCATCTGGCGGCAGGCGGCTACGCGGCGCTGCTCGTGAGCTGGTTGGCGCTCGACGAGGAGGCTCCCGACGAGCGCGTGCTCGACTGGGCCGAGGCGAGCGGTTGCGACAGCTGGATCCTTCCCACCATGAACTCGGATCCGATCACGCATGCCGCGGAATGGAACTCGCACCTCGCCGGGGAAGCACTCGGCGAAGCGCTCGACGAATGGACGCAGTACTTTGACTCCCTCGGGGTGCAGCTCGTGAGCGAGGGCGCCGTCGTCCTACACAATCGTCCCGGCAGCGAGCACACCTCTCGGGTCGATGAGCTAGACGAGGAGGATCTGGACGACGCGGGCGATCAGATCCTGCGCGCCTTCGAGGCGCGCGCGAGGCTTGCCGGGCTCGGCGGCGACAAGGACTTGCTGGCAGCCCGCATCGGGATCTCCTCGAGCCTGCGATTCATACGCGAGCTCGAGCCCGCGGGGGGGCGTGCTGTCGACGTCGAAGGCAGCGTCGAGCTCACGGAAGGGACGAAGCACGCAGTCGACGCCTCGGCGGATGCGCAGGAGTTCGTCGCCTCGCTCGACAGCCGCATGCGCCTGGGCGAGGTGATCGACACGACCGCCGACCGGCTGGGACTGTCGGACGAGGAAGCGCGGACACTCAGCGAGGAAGCGCTCGAGGTCACCCGGGAGCTCCTCGAGCTCGGCGCGTTGCGCTTCCGCGGCGACTGACGACGAAACAACGTGGCGGGCCGGTGAGCATCGCCACGATCGGCTTCGGCTCCAAGCCGCCCCGGCGTGAGCCGGCCGCCGGGCACGATGCCTCGATCGTCCACCTACGCCCCTGAGGCATTCGCGACAATGGGCCAGCCGACGTAGGCTTTACAACAACAGAATCACGATCGACCTGGAGGTCAAGATGAAAGGCGCCTCGAAGCCCAAGAAGCTGGGCAAGAAAGTAGCCCAGAAATCCCTGAAGGAAAAGCGGCAAGACAAGCGCGCCGCGGCGAAGAAGGGTTTCGGCTCGAGCTAGCTCACTGCGCGCCCGCGCGCCGGAGCCGCTACGTAAGGTCTCATCCATGCGACTCAGCGCGATCGTGCCCGCGACCGACGAGCCGCCCGGGCTCGCGCGCTGCCTCGCGGCGATCCGCGCCGCCGACGACCCGCCCGAGGAGCTGATCGTGGTGGAGACGGCTCCACGCCCAGGCCCTGCTGCGGCCCGTAACGAAGGCGCCGAACGGGCAGGCGGAGACGTCCTCGTGTTTGTCGACGCGGACGTCCTGCCACACAAGGACGTGTTTCGCCGGATTCGGGCCGCGTTCGCGGCAGACCCTGCGCTCACCGCGGTCTTCGGATCTTATGACGCATCGCCGGAGGCGCCTGACGCGGTCTCCGGCTTTCGTAACCTTTTGCACCACTTCGTCCACCAGAGCTCCCCCGGGCAGGCGGCCACGTTTTGGGCGGGTCTCGGCGCTGTCCGGCGCGACGCCTTTACGAGAGCAGGGGGTTTCGACGCCGGGCGCTACCGCGAGCCGAGCATCGAGGACATCGAGCTCGGCATGCGGCTCGTGGCGTCCGGCGCGCAGCTGGAGCTCGATCCCGATCTGCAGGGAACACACCTGAAACGCTGGACTCTCATCAGCATGGTTCAGACCGACTTCAGCCGGCGTGGCGTTCCGTGGGTCGCCCTCCTCGCGCGGCGCGGTGCGGTTCCCGCCGGCTTGAACCTGGGCTGGCAGCACCGCCTCAGCGCCGCGGCGTCGCTTACGGCAGCCGGCGCACTCGTGGCGCGGCGTCCCCGCGGGGCCGCCACGGCGTTCGCAGCGCTCGTCGCAATCAATGCACCGTTCTACAAGCTACTGCTCAAACAAAGAGGCCCGTCACAGGCCGCCGCGGGGGTCCTATTACATGTGCTGCATCACCTGACGGCGGTTTCCGCGGTGCCGGCCGGGATCACGGCGCACCTGCGCCAACGCCGACGCTGATCAGCCCAGAACGGAGGCCAGCTCGCCGTCGAGGGCAGCCTCGACCGCCTTGCCTTCTTCCAGGTACGACGCCTCGGTATTCACCGACCACACATCGTAATTTGCTCCCGCCGTCAGGTTCAGGGTCGCCAGGACTGCCGTCCACATCGAGTGATCCTGGTTGTTGTAGCGATGGAGACCGTTGCGCCCGAACGTCTTGAGGTTCTCGAAGGTGTCGAGATACGTGCGCAGAGTGGCCACGTCCTCCCGGAACGTCTCGCCGTACATCGGGTACGCCTTCGGCACCGTGATCTTCAGGCCGTCGAGCACCCAGGAAGGGTCGATCAGCCCGATCCGGCTGAGCTCCTCGGTCGCGAGCGCGACGGCATCCTCGTGCGGAAGCTCCCAGATCTCGTCGCCCTCGAAGCAGAAGTACTCGACACCAAGACAGGTCGTCTCCGGCCGAACGAGAGCCTCGCTCCAGGCGCCGAAGTTCTGGACCCGGCCCGCGCGCGTCCCCGGATCGTGGATGTAGATCCAGTTGTCCGGGAAAGGCTGCTCGTGGTCGATGATCAGCGCGACGAGGCAGAGGTCCCGATACTGGAGCCTGCGCGCCGCCGCGGCCACCTCCTCGGGCGCAGGCGGCTCTAGGCTCCGCACGAGCTCGCCGAGCGGGATGCTGGAAAGCACGCCGTCGACCGTGTACTCGCTCTCGCTGCCGTCCGTCCGCACCCACACGCGCTCGACCCGCCCCTCGGAGTGCACGATCGCGTCGCAGCGGTGATTCAGGCGGACGGGGATGCCGCCGTCCTCGACCGATTCCTTGAACGCCTCCCACATCTGCCCCGGGCCGAGCCGTGGATACCGGAACTCCTCGATCAGGGTGGTCGGCGTCGAGCGACTCAGTCCGAGAACGGTGGTGAGCGCGTGCCAGAAGGAGAAGTCCTTGATCCGCTGCGCGGCCCACTCGGCGCGAATCTCGGAGCCGGGCATCCCCCAGACCTTCTCCGTGTAGCTCCGGAAGAAGCGCTCGTAGAGTCGGCGGCCGAACCGGGCGACGACCCACTCCTCGAACGTCTCTGCCGGCCGTCGCGGGCGCAAGTGGGCCGCGAGGTAGGAAAGCGCGCAGCGCAGCGATTCGACAAGACCGAGCTGGCCGACGACGTTCTTCGCCTCAAGGGGGTAATAGAAGTACTGTCCGCGGTAGTAGATGCGTGAGAGCCGACGCCGCGTGAGGAACTCGTCGCCGAGCATCTGCTCCCAGAGCCGCTCGACCGGCTTCAGCTTGGTGAAGAAGCGGTGCCCGCCGAGATCGAAGCGGTAGTCCTTGAACTCGACGGTCTTCGCGATGCCACCGACTACCCCGTCCGCCTCGAAGACAGTCCCTTTGATCCCCTGGCGGGCGAGAACGTGCGCTGCGGTAAGGCCGGCTGGCCCTCCGCCGAGCACGGCGATCCCGGCTGACGTCTGCCTTGTTCTCTTCGTGTCCGACTCCTTCCGCAAGGAGGTAAGTCTAATGACGGTGCCAGCGGTGCTCAGGCTAGTCCGTCTGGACGTAGCTCTGTCGCACGTAGGCGAAATCGCCGTCGTCGACGATGGAACCGTCGCGTAGCAGGACTGCGCGGCCGCAGAGCCGCTCGAGGAGGTTGTGATCGTGGCCTGCAGCCACGACGATCCCTCCTTCCCGCAGGATCTCGCGCGCGCGTTCCTCGACCAGCACGCGCGAGTCGTGATCGATCGCCTCGTGCACCTCGTCGACTAGCAGGATGTCGGACGCGACCTGATCTGCAACCGCGAAGCCGAGCCGCGCGCGCATGCCTTGCGAGTAGCTCGAGACGGGATGGTCAAACTCGTCTCCGAGAGCCGTACGCTCCTGAATCGCGCCCAAGCCATCCCGCGCCTGACGGCGAGAAAGCCCCGCCAGAACCCCTAAAAGAATGCAGTTCTCGCGGCCGGTCAGCACGGGCATCAATCCGGCGTCGATAGAGAGCAGAGCCGCGATCCGTCCCCTCACCTCGACGCGGCCCGAGTCCGCGGGTAGAACGCCTGCAATCGCGCGCAGGAGCGTGCTCTTGCCGGCTCCGTTCGGGCCAATGAGCGCGACGCCCTCCCCGGGACTCATAGAGAAGGTGACGTCACGGATCCCCCAGCGGTCCGAACTGCGGCGTCGCAGCCGCGCGAGCGTCGGCGTGACGACTCGGTGCTGACGGTCGAAGAAGAAGTGCACGCCGAGACGATGTGCCTTGACCGATGCGCTCATTCCACCACCTTCGCGAACTGACGCTGCTCGCGGACGTACAGAGGGAGCGCGGCAATCAGGAAGACGGCCGCCCATGCAAGTGGGGACGCGAACTTCCACGCGCTTGCTTCGGGGTCCCCCAGCAACGCCGAGCGGTACAACTCGAAGAGGCCCGTGAGCGGGTTCAATTTGACGAGCGTCTCCGCTCGTCCGCCGATGTCACCGATCGCCACGAGACCCGGAGCGAGGAAGAACATCGCTCGCACGAAGCTGATCACGAGGGGACGGAGGTCGCGAAACCACACGCCGATCAGCGAAGCCACGTAGGCACACCCGATACTGAAGACGAGCGTCGTCGCGATCGCCACCGGCAGCCAGAAGATCGCGCCCGTGGGGCTCACGCGGTAGGCGAGCATGAGAACGACGAACAGCACAAGGCTCGCACCGAAGGAGACGGCTTCGGTGAGCGTCGACGAGACCGGGATCAGCACGCGGTCGAAGGCCATGTTGCGGATGATCGACCCGCGCAATTGCACGGCACCCATCGCGTTGATGACCGTCATCATCACGAGCTGGAACGGGATCACGGCACACGCGAGGCTGAGACCCGGCGCTTCGCCCGGACGGCGCAGAATGAAAGTCACGAGCAACAGGTAGATGCCCACGAGCGCAAATGGATCAGCGAGCCACTTCACGAGCTGCCAGGGGCCGCGTCCATAGCGCGCTCGCAGATCCGACTCAGTGAGCGCCGCCAGCACATCGGTGACGCGCGCAAGGCGCGAACCGTCGAGTGCCCCGGCGCGGGAGCGCGCCGCCGCGGACGCATCGGTCGTCGTGAAGGAGGTGTCCGAAGGCACGATCGTCAGAGCATAGGGTGCGCGAGCAGACGCCTCCTTGTCGTCAGCACGTGCGACTTAGCCGGCTGCGAGCAGCGGCGAGCCGGGAAGATCCGGAGCTTCGACCCCCACCGCCGCACAGACCGTCGGCACCACGTCGAGCACGCTCGGGTTGTCGTGCGGAGCCGCCACCGACGAGCCGGGCACCACGAGTGCCCATGCTTGCGGGAGGTGCGCGCCCGAGCGGCCACTGCCGGCCCCGGGTCGCCGCACCGTTCCGTGCTCAGCGGACGTCGCGTGAGTGACTTCCGCCGACGGACGGTTGCTCCAGCGCACGACGAGGTCCGGGAGTGATCGGTCGCGCTTGCCCGGGCCCAACACCTCCGAGACGCGATCAACCGCGATGATCGACGGCTTGCCGTCCGGGTCGCGAAACGAGAGCAATCCCGTGCGGATCTCGTCGACCAGGTCGTCAACGCCGCCAAGCGGAACGATCCCTTCACGTTCGCGACCCTGGACGTTGAGCCTGATCTGGCCGAAGTGGTCGCTTGGCAGCATGAACGCCGGCGTACGGCTCCAATCGACACCGAAACTGGACAGCCGCATGGTGAGCTCGCGGGCAAGCGGCCCGTGCAGCACGGTCGCGACTCTCGCGCGAACTCCGGTCGGAATCGAAGCGCGCAGACCCCAGAGGAAACGTTCTGCGCGCGATTGCGAACGCCGTCGCGTCGCTTTCCCGTTGCCGCCGAGGATTGCCTCCAGCATCCCCGGTAGGAGGTCGACGCGGCTCATGTTCTCCCCCATCCCCATCGGTGCGGTGACGACTAGATCGGCGCCGGGAAGCGAGGCGGCAACCCGGCCGAGCCCGCGGTCGATGCCCTCGTAGATGTCTTCGAGCGTGTGCTCGAGCGTTTTGCGCGTCTTGTCGCCCAGGCGGTCGGCGTCGATCTGCGAGAGATTCCAGAACATGTGACCGCCGAGGTGTCCCGAGAGGAAGTTCACCCAGGCGACGTCGAAGGGCTCGCGCTGCAGGAGATGGACAGCGACGTCGGCAACTCGTTCGGTCGCGGCGAGCAGGCGCCTGCGCAAGCCGAGCAGGCTGCGCACTGTCGGCGCACCGAAGACCTCATTCGCGTGCTCGGGTGCACCGAAGATGCGGTCAAGCTCGGCCTGCGCAGACGCCGGCACGGACCACCGTGGCAAGCTCATGACGTTGACCAGTTGCCATCCGGCGAGTGCGACGCCGTTCAAGACCCGCGGGGGCTCGCACTCATAGGGATCTACAACCAGCGTCCGCTTGCCGGCGGAGGCGAGACGCTCCCAGAGCATCCTCGGCTGCGGAAACGTGCCGCGCCAACGGACGCGCTGCTCCTCCGGCGACCATTGGAACGCGTAGTACATGCCGTGATCCGGAACCGTGAGGCCGCTGTACAGCGAGGCGTAGGTCGCGGCCGGAAAGTGCGTGGCGGGAGTCTCGAGCTCGTGCCAGCGTCCACGGGCCCGCAGCTCGGCAAGCGCCGGCAGCCTGCCGTCGCCGAGGAGACGCTCCAGCAGCGGCACACTGACTGCGTCGAACTGCACAACACCGAGCACGTCGAGACGTTATGTGGTTTCGGCGGACCGGCGCGCAGCATCTAGCACGCGCATGACGCGCACGCCGTCAGCCGCGGATGCGAGATCCGGTTCCACACCTCCTCGCGCCGCACGGGCGAAGGACTCGATTTGCCTCGTGAGAGACGGAACGAGCGGGCTCTCCGCTGTCACGCCGGCCAGAATCGCACGCATACCTTGCAACAAACCGCCGCGTTCGTAGCGCGCGAGCGGCTTGCCACCTGATCGGAGGACGATCCGTTCGAGGTAGGGACGGTTCGCCGCGCACTCGATGTGCGCGACGCCGCGATCACCTAGTTCGAGCTCGAGGACAGCGCTGTCCCTGTCGCTCCGGCCGCGTACGGCGGTCAGGTCGGCTTGGGAAATCCAGAGCGCAAGGTCGACAACGTGCGGCCCGAGGTTGAGCAGAACGTCGTCATCGACTTCGTAGCTCGGCCAAGAGCTTTTGCGCGCGCGGATGACGAATGACAGCTCCACCGGCTCCGTGGTTGTCTGCGCCGCGTTGCGGATCGCAACGAGCTCGGGCTCGAAGCGGCGATTGAAGGCGATCCACGGAGGCGGGCTCAGCGAGGCGAGCTGCGCCGCCTCCCCCGCGTCACGCGCCGGCGGCTTCTCGATGAGCGCGGGGATGCCTGCTTCCGCAGCGAGCCGTGCATCCGGAAGGTGTGCGTCGACCGGAGTCGCCAGGACGAGCGCGTCGGCCGCTCCCGCCTCGAGTAGGTCGGCGGCGCCGACGAAGCTCGGCACTCCTGGCGCGGCCAGTGCGCACCGCTCCTGCACCGGGTCCGCTACCGCGGTCAACCGCACGGCCTGCGCACCGCGAAGCGCGGGCAGGTATCCCCACTCGGCGATCCGGCCGCACCCGATCAGTCCCAGCCGTAGCTCCGCCAAGACGGCAGATACTCACAACTCCTCACTAGGCACGCGGCGCTTGGTCGCCGCTCTAGATGTTCTGCCTCGGGACGTTGTGGACGCGGTTGATCGGTGATCGGCCGCCGAGCGAGCTGTGTGGTCTGCGTTCGTTGTAGTAGCGGAGCCAGTGTGACAGTGCTTGGGCGCGGTGGTCGCTTGAGCGGTAGATCTGGCCGAGCGCCCACTCGCGTTTGAGGGTCTGTTGGTAGCGCTCGACTTTGCCGTTGACCTGCGGGCGGCGGTAGGGGATCAGCAGGTGGCGGATGCCGCGACGGGCGAGCAGCTCGGCGAGCGAGCGGTTGTGCGTGTAGGTCCAGGCGTTGTCGCTGATCAGCCGCTTCGCTTCGATCCCGTGGTCGGCGTAGAAGGCGAGGCCGCGCGCGACGAAAGCGGTCACGGTCGCCGCGCGCTCGTCGCGGTGGAGCTCGCTATAGGCGAGCCGCGAGTGATCGTCGACGAGCGAGTGCACCCACTCGTACCCGACGCGAGCACGTTTGTCGGCGCCGGTCGAGCGGCGGTCACCGGTGACGGCGTGACCGGGCCTGCTGAAGCGGACGAAGCGCTTGCTATCGATGTGGAGCAGATCGCCGGGACAGGGCCACTCGTAGCGGCGCGGCTGTTCACGCGGCGGCCGCGGCGGCCGTGAGATCCCCTCCCGGCGCAGTGCCCGCCAGACCGTCGCGTGCGCATGGCCGGTCTCGCCGGCGATCAACCGCGGCCCCCAACCACTGCGCCGCCTGGCCGCGCAGATCCGCTCCTGCTCGACGGCCGGCAGCAGCCGCGGAAAGTGGTGCGGCCGCGACGAGCGATCCTCGAGACAGGCCAGCGAGCAGCGCTGCTCGAGCGTCGCCTCCGACCAACGCCGCCACCACTTACAGGCGGTCGTCGGCGACACGCCACGGCGTCTCGCCGCCTCCCGACACGAACAACCAGCCTCGACATCAGCAACCAACGCACGACGACCAGCCAGTCCGAGCCGAGCGTTACGGTGAAGCCCCATCCGGTCCCTCCTTCGAGCGTGAGTCCTTGGCAGAACCCACAGCCTCGAAGGAGGCCCGGATGACCTACTCAGCCGTCCACAACCTGTCGAGGCACGTCATCTAGAGCGCGGCCCAGATCTCGAGTTTCGACTTCACGCGGCGGATGACCTCGTCGGTGTACTCGGTCGTGCTCGCGTGCCCGCCGAGGTCTGCCGTGCGGATCCCCTGCGAGACGGCCTCGAGACATGCTTCGCGGATGGCGCGGCCGACCTGCTTTGCCCGCTCGTCTCCGTAGGCGAGCAGTGCCGCACCGGCGAGAATCATCGCCATC